>JANXWQ010000079.1 GCA_025351065.1 Chthoniobacter sp.
GACCTTGCCGCGCAGCTCGCCTTCCATCGCGAGGAGCTTCTGCGTCTCGGCCTGCTCCATGCGGTTGAGGGGCACGCCGGTCCATTTCGAGACGACGTGCATGATGTCATCCTCGCTCACGACGACCTCGCGCTCTTCGCGTTGCTCGCGCCATTCCGTGAGGATGCGCTCGAGCTTTTCCTTCGCGTGCTTTTCGTCGTCGCGCAGGCTCGCGGCTTTCTCAAAGTCCTGCGCCTTGATTGCGCCTTCCTTGTTGCCGCGGATTTCTTCGATCTCCTTTTCGATGTCCTTCACGTTCGGCGGGCGCGTCATCGAGCCGATGCGGGCGCGCGCGCCGGCTTCGTCCATGATGTCGATGGCCTTGTCCGGCAGGAAGCGCCCGGTGAGGTAGCGGTCGCTGAGCTTCACGGCCTGCTCCAGCGCGACATCGGTGTAGCGCGCCTTGTGGTGCGCTTCGTATTTCCCGCGCAGCCCTTTCAAAATGAGGATCGCCTCATCGACGCTGGGCGCCTCGACTTTCACCTGCTGGAAACGGCGCTCCAGCGCGGCGTCTTTCTCGATGTATTTGCGAAACTCGTTGAGCGTGGTCGCGCCGACGCACTGCATCTCGCCGCGGCTGAGCGCGGGCTTGAGGATGTTGCTCGCGTCCATCGCGCCTTCCGCGCTGCCGGCTCCGACGATGGTGTGCAGTTCGTCGATGAAAAGGATGATGTTTTTCGCACGGCGGATTTCGTCCATCACGGCCTTGATGCGCTCCTCGAACTGGCCGCGGTATTTCGTCCCCGCGACCATTAGCGCGAGGTCGAGCGTGATGACTTTCCGGTCACGCAACAGCTCCGGCACATTGCCGCTCGCGATTTCCTGCGCGAGTCCCTCGACGATCGCCGTCTTGCCCACACCGGCCTCGCCGATGAGCACAGGATTATTTTTCGTCCGCCGGCAGAGCACCTGGATCACGCGCTCGATTTCGCTCGCGCGCCCGATCACCGGATCGATCTCGCCCTTTTTCGCCAGCTCCGTGAGGTCGCGCCCAAACGCCCGCAGCGCCGGCGTCTTCACGTCCTTGCCGCCACGACCTTGCGCTTCCTGCTGCGGCTCCTGCTCGGAATCCGGCGGCGTGAAGTTCGGGTCGAGCTCCTTCAAAATCTCATTCCGCGTGCGCTCGATATCGACCTCGAGATTTTTCAGCACGCGCGCCGCCACGCCTTCGCCTTCGCGCAGCAGGCCGAGCAGGATGTGCTCGGTGCCCACATAGGAATGATTCAGCGACTTCGCCTCCTTGCCCGCGAGCGCGAGCACCTTTTTCACGCGCGGCGTGTAGGGGATGTTGCCCACCATCTTCGTCTCCGGGCCGCTGCCGACCTGCTTCTCTACTTCCATGCGCACGGTTTCGAGATCGAGCCCCATCTTTTGCAGCACGTTCACGGCGACGCCCTGGCCGAGCTTGATGAGCCCGAGCAGCAGATGCTCGGTGCCCACGTAGTTGTGGTTGAAACGGTCAGCTTCCTTGCGGGCGAGTGCGAGGACCTGTTGCGCGCGGGGTGTGAAGTTGTTCATCATTTTGTGGCAAAGAGTTCTCCGTGCCTTGCCGCCTGCCGCGCACTTCGCGCCGGCCGCAGCCAGTTCCGGGAACACCTTTAACTTGTCGCGTCTGCCAGCGCCGCGCAAGGTGGGACGCAGGTTTGTGCAAAATATTTCGCGCCGTGCCGTGCGGGAAAAAAGTCACCCCAGCGCCAGCCGCGACGCCAGCGGTACCGTCACCATTTGGCGCGCACCGCCCGCTGGGGTTTGGCAAAGGCGGCCAGTTTGGCGCGGATGAAACATCGCCCGCGATGTGCAGCCTCGTCCGTCTGCCGTCTCGCCGAAAATGAAAAGCCGTCGGCTAAAACCGCCGCTCCCTAGGGAACCGTTGACTTAATCAGATTCGGGAAGTTGCGCGGATTTCGACTCTCGATGATGGCGTAGAAACGATTTTGATTTCGCCAGAAAGTGATTTTGATGGTCGAAATTGGGTCGCATTTTCTGAGTGCCGCTTAAATCAGCGGTTCCCAAATCTGGGCAAGACCCAAAGCAAGTTTCTGTCACCCAATACCAGGCAACCATGACCACGACCGCTTCTAAGATCCGTTTCAACGCGAAACTCCTCCGTCCGGCGACGACTGCGAAGGGCCCCTCCTGGAGCTTTCTCACCCTGCCAAAAAACGCCACTGCGAAGCTCCCCTCGCGGGGCATGACGACGGTGGAAGGCACCATCAATGACTGCCCCTTTCGCGCCACGCTCGAGCCCGACGGCCAAAAAGGCCACTGGCTCAAAGTGGATCGGAAGCTGCGCGAAGCGGCAGGTGCAGAGGTCGGCGACATCGTCGCGCTGGAGTTCGCGCCGGTGGGCGAAGAGCCGGAACCCAAGGTGCCGGCCGAGCTGCGGAAGGCGCTCGCGGCCGCTCCGAAGGCGCGGGCGTTGTGGGCGGACATCACGCCCGTCGCGCGCCGGGATTGGATCCACTGGATCACCTCCGCCAAGCAGGCCAGGACGCGCGCGCGCCGGGTCACCAATGCCTGCGCAATGCTCGCCGCCGGGAAGCGCCGTCCATGCTGCTTCGATCGGTCCGGGTTCTATGGCAAAAGCCTCAGTGCTCCTGAGGCGGCGGGTTAGATGAATGCCTGTTTGGCGTTCAGTCATTTTCCCCCTGAAGGTGGGGGCTGCTAGTGCGGGTCGGAGCTGGGAGCGCGGTGCAGATGGGCGCCCCAGGCGTTGAAGGTGGCGGTGTTAGTCGAGGCGGCTGGCCGGGGAAGTCGCACGCGGCCCGCAGCGCCAGGCGGCGCGAGGGCATGTGGCCGCACATGTCCGCCAATACCGCAGGGCGTGGTGGGCAAAGGCGGGACGAAGCAAGAGGGCTTGCACGCCCTGGATGCCGGCGGGCGTGGCGTCGCCCGCGGTGGGCACTGCGCCGGTCATGGGTTATTCCGCGATTTTCGGGATGACGCGCTGGGCGAGTTCGCGCGCGGCGTTTTGCAGCGCGGTTTTGGCGGCGATGTGCTCGGACAGCTCGACCGCGCGGCTGACCTGGCTGTCGGCGAAAACAATCTCGCCATTCGCCATGCGGCGGACTTTCACCTCCACGCGCGCCTTGCAAACCACGAGGCCGCCCTTTTGCAGTCCGCGCTCGCTGAACGCCTCACCCTCGACCGTGTAGTCCGGGTGCCCGGTCGATTTCTCGTCCACGAGTGTGAAGCCGCACTGCTTCAAAATCAGCAGCAGCTCGGTCTGCGCCGCCGGGTCAATCACCGGCTGGCCGAAGTGCTGCTCGGGGATATGCACGGCCACCGCCGGGCGTTTCTCGCCCTTGAGCCCGGCCTTGATCGCTGCGGCCACGTCCTCCGCTTTCACCAGTTTCGCCACCAGTTCGTCCGCGTTTTTCGCTGTCGTGTCCGCGATGGCCTTGGCGAGTTCCGTCGCCGCCGCATCCAGCGAACCCGCAGGCGGCAGCACCACCTTGGCCCCGAAGACCCGGCCGGTTTCCGTCCCGATGATTTTGGCGACGACGATGGTCTCGCGGTCGGACTTCATCACCCGGCCCGTGACGAGCACCTTGGCCCCCGTCAGGTGCCCCACCTTCGCCGCCGTTTCCGCGGCTACCGTGCCGGACAGACCGAGTTCCATTTCGCTGAGCGCCTTGTCCAGTTCCGCGCGCTCGACGGTGAGCAGGCGGCTGTCGGTGGAAAGGTTCGCGCCCACCAAAGCC
>JANXWQ010000094.1 GCA_025351065.1 Chthoniobacter sp.
GTCTTCGAGCAGATCACCGTGGCGAGCGCGGCGCTGGAGGATTCCGACACCGCGTTCGCCGAGATCGACCGCGTGCTCCACGCCGCGCTGCGCTACAAGCGCCCCGTCTATCTCGAGCTGCCGCGCGACATGATCGCAAAGACCGGCCGCGCCGATCACCACACGCCGGAGGTGCATGAAAAAAGCGACGAGCCCGTGCTACGCGAGGCGCTGGCGGAGGCGGTGGCGATGATGAATTCCGCGCAGCGCCCCGTGGTACTCGCGGACGTGGAGGTGCATCGCTTCGGCATGCAGGACGATCTTTTGCGACTGGTCGAAACGGCGAACATTCCCTTTGCCGCCACCATCCTCGGCAAGTCCGTGATCAGCGAGCAGCACCCGCTTTACCTCGGTGTGTACGAAGGCGCGATGGGCCGCGACGAGGTGCGCGCCTACGTGGAGGCGAGCGACTGCGTGATCCTGCTCGGCGCGTTTATGACCGACATCAACCTCGGCATCTACACCGCCAACCTCGACCTCGGCTCGGCCATTTACGCGACCAGCGAAAAGCTCGCCATCCGCTACCACACGTTTGAAAACGTGCGCTTCAAGGATTTCGTGCGCGGGCTGCTCGCCGCGGATTTGCGCCGGCATGAATCGCACGAAATTCCGCGCCCGCCGCAGCCGCGCGAATTCGTCCCCGCGGTGCCGGACGCGCCCGTCACCATCAAGCGACTGTTCGAGCGCGTGAATGAATTCCTCGACGACCACAGCATCGTCATCGCCGATGTGGGCAACGCGCTCTTCGGCGCGAGCGACCTTTTCATCCGCAACCGCACCGAATTTCTCGGCCCCGCCTACTACGCCTCGATGGGCTTCGCCGTGCCCGCCGCGCTCGGCGCGCAAATGGCGCGGCCCGAACTGCGCCCGCTCGTGCTCGTGGGCGACGGCGCTTTTCAAATGACCGGCGTGGAGCTGAGCACCATCGCGCGCTACGGGCTGAACCCCGTCGTCATCGTGCTGAACAACGCCGGCTACGGCACCGAACGCCACATGCACGACGGGCCGTTCAACGACGTGCTCGCCTGGCAGTATCACCAACTCCCCGCGCTGCTCGGGCACGGGCGCGGCTTTCTCGTCGAAACCGAAAAGCAGCTCGACGAAGCCCTCGACGACGCCGCGAAGCACACGGAATCCTACTGCCTGCTCGACGTGCATCTCGACCCCATGGACAAAAGCGCCGCCCTCGGCCGCCTCGCCGAGCGCATGGCCAAAAATCTCTGACCCCGCATGCACCCATTCCTCCGCCGCGTCACCGCGTTCGATGCCCACCATCACTTTTTCCTCGCACTGCTTTTAGGCGGCGTCGCCTTCGCGGTCGCGAGCGGATTCGCCGGCGTGCCGGTGCGCATCGTGGCCGCGTGGGATGCCTTTGCCACCACTGCCACCGCGCTCGCCTGGACGCGCATGCTCCTCACCAACGCCCGCACCGCCGAGCGCACCGCCAAACTCGAGGACTCGAGCCGCCGCGTGCTTTTTCTCGTCGTCATCGGTGCCGCACTAACCAGCCTCTTTGCCGTCGCCGCACTGCTCATCGCGGCCAAGGATCTGAGCGGCGGACGCGCCGCGGGCCACGTCATTCTCGCGGCGGGCACCGTGGGCTGCTCGTGGCTGCTCGTGCATACGGTTTTCACGCTGCGTTACGCGCATCTTTTCTACCGCAACACCCGCGGGAAGCCGGTCGACACGCCCGGCTCCGGGCTCGATTTTCCCGAGGAGAAACATCCCGACTTTCTCGACTTCGCCTACTTCTCCTTTGTCGTCGGCATGACCTGCCAGGTGTCCGACGTGCAAATCACCGCGCGCGCCATCCGCCGCACCGCGCTCCTGCATGGCCTGCTCGCCTTCGTCTTCAATACCGTCATCCTCGCCCTCTGCCTGAACCTAGCATCCAGCCTGCTTTGACTGCCTGAAACCTAAGACCTGAAAATCGGAGTTAGGTAACTCAGATTTCAGGTTTCAAATCGTCGCAAAAGGGTTTGCTGGTTTTTTTGGTTATGCCGCGGCGGAAACAGTTTCTTTCGCGGCGTTGCTTAGGCTTGCTGCCTAGCATTGCCGGACTGTTGCTACGAGGATTTTTCCCTTCTCGCCCAAGAACGCTTCCGGGCCCATGTGCGGGGTGCGCCTTCCACATCAGCGCAAAAAAAGGGCGGCGCTCGGAATGAGCGCCGCCCTTGGGATTTTTCGCGCAGCGCGAGGAAACCTACTCCCCGGCTTTGCCTTCCTTTTTCTTCGTCGCAGGCTTTTTCGCCGCCGGTTTTTTGGCCGGCTTGTCCGCCGCCGGTTCGGCAGCTTCGGCCTTGGCGGGCTTCGCGGTTTTCTTCGCGGGCTTCGGCTCGGGCACGGGGGTCTCGACCATCACCGGCGCGTCCACCCACTCGATGAAGCACATCTCGGAGGCGTCGCTCGGGCGCTGGCCGAGTTTGATGATGCGGGTGTAACCGCCTTTGCGCTCGGCAGCGCGCGGGGCCACGTCGTCGAACAGGATTTTCACGATGTCCGCCTGGCGCAGCACGGCGAGGGCGGTGCGGCGGGCGTGCAGCGTTTTCTTTTTGCCGAGGGTGACCATCTTCTCCGCGAGCGGCTTGACTGCTTTCGCTTTGGCGAGCGTGGTCTTGATGCGGGAGTGCTCGATCAGGCTGCAGGCGAGATTCGAGAGCAGCGATTTGCGATGCCCTTCCTTCAGGCCCAGTTTGACCGTCTTCTTTTGGTGACGCATGGGGTGTGGCTAAATGTGGGGTTGGGTTATTGCTGGGCGGCGGCGGCGGCTTCGGCGCCCTGCGGCTCGACGAGGCCGGGCTCAAATTTCATGCCGAGCGAAAGGCTAAGCTGCACCAGCTTGTCCTTGATCTCGTTGAGCGATTTCTTGCCGAAGTTGCGGTACTTCAGCATCTCCGCCTCGGTCTTCTGCGCGAGCTGGCCCACGGTGGTGATGTTGGCGTTGTTCAGGCAGTTGGCCGCGCGCACCGAGAGTTCGATCTCGTTCACGCTCATGTTCAGCAGCTTCTTCATCTTCTGGTTTTCCTGGCTCTGCGCCGGCGCGGTCTCGTCAAAGGCCACGGCGTTTTCGTCATACGCGTAGAAGGGCTCGAAGTGCTTTTTCAAAATCGACGACGCCTGCACCAGCGCGTCTTCGGGCGTGATGCGCCGGTCGGTCCAGATCTCGATCTCCAGCTTGTCATAATCCGTGCGCTGGCCCACGCGCGTGGTCCCCACCGCGTACTTCACGCGGGTCACGGGCGAAAAGATCGAGTCGATCGCGATCATGCCGATGGGCTGGTCGGCGTGCTTGTTTTCATCGCCGCGCGCAAAGCCGCGGCCGACCTTCACTTCCAGCTCCGCTTCGAAGCGGTGCTTCTTGTCCATTGTGCAGATGATCTGGTCCTTGTTCAGCACCTCACACTGCGCGGAGTCCTCGATGTCCCCGGCAGTGATGACGCCTTCCTTGTTCACATTGATGCGCAGATTGCGCACGTCGTGATCGTGGGCTTTGAACTTCACCTTCTTCAGGTTCAGCACGATGTCCGTCACGTCTTCCACGACATGCGGCAGCGTTTGGAATTCATGGTTGGCACCTTCGATTTTCACCGAGGTGATGGCCGCACCCTCGAGCGAGGAGAGCAGCACGCGGCGGAGCGAATTTCCGACCGTGTGGCCGTAGCCGGCCTCAAAGGGCTCGGCGGTGAACTTGGCGTAGGTTTCTGTGGCCGTGTCCTCGTTCTTAACGAGAGACTTTGGCATTTCGAAACGACCTAGACGTACAGGCATGGTGGCAGTTTTCTTTCTATGAAACACCGGGTTACCCCTGACGCGACAGCCGCCAGGCATGAGACCGGGCGACCCAGGGACCAACGGTGCGTTTTACTTTTTGCGGTTACGCGTGTGGGGCGGGGAAGAAAGGGGATGCGCCCCGGTTTGTAAACAGGAATCTTTTCCGCTCGCCAAGCACCCTCGGCTCCTCAGAGCAATTGCTTTTGTCCCCCGCTGGCCTCGGCCTTGGCTTTCTTGAAATTCAGGTCCGGCTCGTAGTCCGGGTGCGCGGCGCGCTGGGTGCCAGCGAGCAGGCCGGTGATGGTGAGGAGCTGCACGCGGGAATAGTTCTTCCCCACCACGCTTTTGTAAAAGTCCGCGCTGGCCGCGTCGGCGGTCATCTAGGCGCTCGGCTCGTCGAGCGTCACGAGCAGGGCGATTTCGGCGTTCTCCTTCGTCCGCACGACCATGAGGGCGCGGATGTCGTCGGGCTTGAGCTTGCCGCTCTTCACGCTGATGACGACCTTGTGCGCGTCTTTCTTGTCGAGGTCACGGAAGAACTTGAGCCCATCCATGCCGCCGTCGGCCCCCTTCTTTTTGTTCTGCGCGGGGTTGGCCTCGACGAGCGAGACGGCCCAGTACTGGAATTGGTAGCGCCCTTCATGCTCGCTGCGCTGGGCGAGATCGCGCGCGGCGTCGAGGTCGCCGGGCGTGCCGATGAGAAGTTGTGGGATGTGACTATTTGAACTGCTCGAAAAACTCGTGGTCGATGTTGAAACCGGTCTTCGGTTTTACTCCAAGCCCTTTTGACTCGAACATCAAGACCAGCTTCTCACCATCGACCAATTCCACGGGCTTCGCGCCGGGCCGCTCCGCCTCGGCTCTAGCTTCGGCAGAGAATGTCCCTGTCGTCAAGATGATGCCCTTATCAGCCCTGCCGTCCATGGCATTTCGAAAATCGCCAACGTCGCGCCGTGCGACTGTGCCCTTATATTTTTTGCACTGGAAGAGAACCTTAAAACTTACAAACGCGTTGATTTGCACGACGCCCATCCCGTCGATTCCCCAGTCGTGCGATCCACCCGTGACCACGACTCTTTCAAATCCATGAGCTCGTAAAAGGCGTTGGCAGATACGCTCAAAGCCGCCGGGAGACAGCGAACGCAACACAGCCAAGAGATCTAATTCCTCGACATCATCAGGCGGCACAGCATCGATAAATTCGGGAGCGCTATCCGGTGTGTTCTGTGATTCGGCTTCTTTCTCTTTTTTTACCTTCGTCCAATACGCCACCCACTTCTTAACAATCGTATTCTCCTGTCCCGGGGTGAGAAACGTCTTTGCACCCTTCGGCGTTAATACCCACACACCATGTTTTGAACCATCCAACAACCCTTCCCAGACAAGATATTTACGCGCGAATGATACCTGACTGTAGAGTTTATTCTGACCCGACTTCTCGTTTACAGCCTCCCGAAGTGTCATTGGAACAGATAACTTCTCACCAATCCAATCCGTTACTTCTTGCGGCGGTGCTTCACCTCCGACTGATCGAAGGCAATCAAGAATTGGTGCCATCCAGTTCGCAAATTGGGAACCGCTTTTATTATTCGATTTAGCCATAGGTAGCGTGATTATTTTTTAGCGCGTCGAGGTCATTTCGATTTGCCGAGGAAGGCGCGCAAGACCTTCATCATCTCGGCCACGTCGGTATTTGGCTGGTGGAGGAGTTCGTCGAACTCGCGCGCGGCCTGCTGGTCCCCGTGCCAGCTATCCTCGAAAGCGGTGATGGAGGCGTCGCTGTCGTGGCCCTTGAGGGACTTGAAGAGGAGGTTGTAGTCGCGCTTCGAGTTGAAGGGCGGGTCGAGGTAGATGAGATCGACGCTCGCGTCCGGGAAGTGCGCGCGGGCGCGCAGGACGTGGAGGTTGTCGCCGTAGAAAAGCTGGTTCATGGCGGGGCGGTGACTGGCGGCTGGCGGCGCGTGTGGCAAGCGCCAGGCGCACGCGGGCCAGCGGGTGACCGAATTTTTGTTTTGACAAAAGGCGGGCGGGCGGTGCTTATCACCCGCACGGTTTCATGGAGTGTGGAAACAACCTGCAAAAACAACTGCCTGATTATGAAAACGACCAAACTCCTCCTCACCATCGCGGCGCTCTTGGCCGGACTCGCTTCAACCTCCGCGCTGGCGGGTGTGATCACTGGGATCACCAATGTTACCTTCTCCGGCCCCGGTGGCACGGGGCTCGAAGGCCTCCCCGGTGGATGGCCTTCGGGGCTGACCGAGCCGGTGCTGGACTACACGGCGCTCGATTACATCGACGTGGCCATTACGGTGGCTGGGCCGGGAACGTATCTCATCAACGAAGCGCCGGGCTTCGGCGCGGTGCGCAATCACACCGGGCTGACGTGGACCGCCTTTGACCTGAAGGTGCAGGCGGGCAGCACCGGCACCTTCTCCCTCGACTGGACTGATGGAGGAAGCAATTTTTCGAGCATCGCGCAGACGCCGACCGACATCTTTTTCTCCAGCGGTAGCGTCCCCAATAACAGCAGCAATTTTCAACCGTTCGGTCATTTCACGACGCCCAGCGCGGGAACTTTCACCGTGCGCGAAAAACCGAGCGCAGCACCGGAGCCGACGTCCCTCGCGCTCATCGGCCTAGGGGCCTGTGGGGCGGGGCTGATCCGCCGGCGCGTGCGGTAGAGGAGATTGGTTCCGTTCTCGTCTTCCGCCCTTGGCCGTGAAGTGCCGGCCGTTTCCGGCGGCGGCAGCAAAATGTCCGCCAGTTTTCACCGGAGAGGTGTGGTGCGTTACGCCTGCGCGGCGGCGGAAACGGCCTCTAATTTCCCTTCGACACGCCGATTGAATCGGCTACACCAAACGGCCCGCCGGAGCCCGGTCTCTGCGCGGGCTTCGTCGTCACCACCCGCCTTTCATCCATGAATCCACACCGCACCCGTCTCCTCACCGCCGCGCTCCTCGGCTTCTCCACGCTTTCCGCCTGCGCGGCAAATTGGTGGGAGGAAATGGATTACGGCCGCTTCCTCAGCGCCAGCTACTGCGATCTTTACACCAAGACCGTGGACGACCAAGGCAAGGAAAAGGAAGTGGAGGGCAAGAACACGCTCAACGGCGCGGAGCGTCTCGCCTGCAACAAGGGCATCGCGGTCAAACTCGGGGCGAAAGGCGACGGCGGCATGATTTTCGACACGGATCTGCTGCGGGTCTCTGGCGGCTGGACGGGCGGATGGCTGAAGTTCAAAGGTGTTGTTTTTGACGGAGGCCATGGGCCAATTCCATCTGCGGTCAATGATGCGCAGGTTTATTTCGGCACCCGCCCGAGCACGCCCGGCTGGAGCAAGGGCGACGACCTCAAAGACCCGCGAAAACTCCCGACCGGCCCAGGCGCGGCGAAGGTGCCCTTTGGCCCGCTGCCGAAGGAGTGGGCGAAATATCGCGGGCTGTATCTGAGCGGCGACAACGTGGTTTTCGCCTACACCGTGGGCGAGGCCGTGCTGCTGGAGATGCCGGCGGAGGAAAAGGCGGGCGACCAGGTTTTGCTCACGCGCACTTTCAATG
>JANXWQ010000105.1 GCA_025351065.1 Chthoniobacter sp.
AGATCGCAGAGAGGATTCCGTAACCAAACCTCTGCGTCCTCTGCGCCTTTGCGTCTCTGCGTTTTCAAAATGCAGCGACCCACCCAATTGAGCCACCACCCATTTTTTTCAAAATCGTCTGCTCGTCTTCTGCAACGAATCACAAAACACGCTGCCAGGCAAAACGCCGTCACGCGCTAACCACGTCAGCTTGCTGGGGCCGTGTTTTGCGCCGCGGTTGCCACTGCTTTGTGGTGATGGCGCGCGGTGCGGCGTCCGCGGCATTCGGGCCGCTGGCTGCAGACCCACACGGAGCCATTGCTTCCGCTGAGTTGATCCATGGACGCTTCGCAGGCCGGGCAGAGCGGCGGCGTCAGCTTCACCTTGCTCATCAGCTTCGGCGCCCAGGACGCCAGCGCGAGCAAGTCTTCGTCTGGCTTTTCCCGCGCCTCGGTGAGCAAGGCGTCGAGGGTGCGCCCGTTGATCAAAGTCACCCCGTTCGCCTTGGCAAAATTGCGTGCATCCCAGGTGAAGCCGCAGGAGGCGACATACATGCCGCGGGTCGCGCCGGCGGCGGTCATGGCCTCGCGCAATTCGCGCACCCGTTCCAAGGGCACCCGGTGCTCCGGGCTCAGGTTTTTGCATTGCACGAGCACTTGCTCGGCTTTGCGCGCCAGCGTGAAGTCGCCGCCGCGTCCGCCGCTCAGGCCGGCGGGCATGGAGACGCGATAGCCCTGACGCTGGTAAATCAGCGCCACCAGCAGCTCAAAATCCTCGGCCTTGAGCGGACGCACCGCGTGCTTCATGGCATACGTCTCAGTCTCCGCCGGGGTCTGAATCGTGAGCGCCGCCGGCAAAAAATCGTCTGGCCCAGACCGCCGCCGGCGGAGGCCATGCACCCCGAGCATCCCGAGGAGCACCACCGGCACCAGGGCCAGTTCGGGGTTCGCCTGCGCCTTCGTCCACATCCGGCCCAGAAGGGCTTCCTGCAGCTTGCTTGCAAGCCGGTCCGCGGGCGACTTGACGGCCCGCGCCTGCTGTTTCGCGCGCAACTTTGCGCCGAGCTGCGACTGCGCATTGCTGGCCCCTCCATCGGTCGTAGAGGACTCCGCGCCCGGCTTCGCCAGACCGTTCGGAGCCGGTGAGCCCGACCCCGGTTTCACCAGCTCGATGCCCAGCTCCGACATGGTGCCCGCGTCCGCTCGGCCGGAGTACAGCTTGTCGCTCAGCTCGCCCGCCAGCTCAGTGCGCTTCGCCGTCCCGGAGAAGAGCCGCATCGCGCTTTTGAAAACCGTCGCCATCAAGTCGGACTCCTCTGACGAAAAATGCACGTCGCTCACGCCCTCCACGCCCGGCATCCCCTCGGGCACGCCGGCGGCCTTCATGATGTAGGGCCGGGCAAACCGCAGCAGACCACCCATCAGCACCACCATGACGACCATCATGGCAAATTTCATCGCAAGTTTTCTTAGGAGGCGCATCGCAGGAATGATTTAGCAGAACTCAGGCCAGCCCGCCGGGCGAGGCGCGCGCAAATCAACTTGCCGCGCTACGGGAGCCCGGCGTAGTAGGTGGCCTCGACAAATCGGGGCAGTTAGCTCAGCGGTAGAGCGGCTCGTTTACACCGAGTTGGTCGGGGGTTCGATTCCCTCACTGCCCATTTTCGCTGCGCGGAAAGCGGTGGACGCGGAACGGCTCGGAGATTTCTGAAAATCGCTGAAAGGTTCGGCGCGGAGCGGCCGTTTGAGGGAGTGAGCGGTCGTGTGACCGCCAAAAACATCACTCCTATGCTCGGCAAACTTCGGCGGCTCATCTTGTTTCTTATCGGCGATTTCTCGTGGAAACCTCCCGGATGGATCGCGCGGCCATGCGGCGCGCTGGCGGGGTGGTGCCACCGGCACCGGCGGCAGAGCGTGGCGATCCTCATGCTCATTCTCGCCGCCGCGGGCGGCGGGTGGTGGCGCTACGAGTGGGAGAAAAAGCAGCCGAAGCCCGTGCGCATCAGCGTGTATGCAGAAGCGCCCGGCATCACGCCGCTGGGCAAGGAACTGACGCCGTCGCCGCTGTGGATTCGCTTCGGCGCATCGGTTGCGCAGGTGGAAAATCACGCTGGCGTACCGGTTACATCCGGCATCCGCATCGAGCCGCCGGTCGAGGGCGTGTGGAAATGGGCGACGGACATGAGCCTGATGTTTCGCCCGAAGAACGACTGGCCCGCCGGGCAGAAATACCGCATCGTGCTTGATCGCTCGATTTTTCCGAAGCACGCCCTGCTGGAAAGGCACGAGGTCGAAGCGACGACCCCGGCTTTCGCCGCCACCATGCCGAAGATCGAGTTTTACACCGACCCGACGGATCCCGCGGTGAAGCAGGTCACGGCCACGTTTGAGTTCACGCATCGCATCGACATGGTGGAACTGGAGAAGCATCTCAGCCTCGCGATGATCGGCGGGTCGGAGGTTTTCAAAAAGGACGCGCCGCGCTTTACCCTCGCCGCCGGTCAGCATCAGCGCATCGCGTATCTGCGCACGAGCGGGCTCACGCTGCCGGAGCGCGAGGACTTCCTGCGGGTGACGCTCGGCAAAGGGATGAAGGCGATCCAAGGCGGCGCAGGCATCGCCGCGGATGTGGAGAAGAAGGTGCTCGTGCCGGACCTCTACAGCTTCTTTCGCGTCAAGGAAGTGAAGGGCATGATCGTCCGCAACAACGAGGGCGAGCCGGAGCAGATCGTGCTCGTCACGACCACGGGCGCGGCGAAGTCGGAGGACATCCAGAAGGCGCTGCACGTCTGGCTGCTGCCGAAAAAGCGCGCGGCCAAAGGCGCGGACGACGACGAGGAAAAGGAGTGGAGCGGCCCGTACACGGAGCCGGGCTGGGGAACAAAATTGCTGCTCGTGTTGATCCGCTTGATTCCCACTACCCATTCGTGCCATACGGGTAGGTCACCCGTCACCGCAAGTACCCAACCAGCCGGGTACCGGGGTTCCGCCCACCGCAGTAACCTATTGAAAAAGCTAGTGGTTACTACCTAGTTGGCGGGTTGGCAAAG
>JANXWQ010000132.1 GCA_025351065.1 Chthoniobacter sp.
AGCATCACCTTCGACGCCAGCGGACGGGTAAGCGACTTCCAATGGAACGAATCCAACCCGGCAGGCGGGACGGTCTGGCGGTGATTTCCAAACAAGCGCCCTGAATGTACCACACAAAATCCCGCGCGTTATGAAAGCAACGATGAACCTGAAAACAAGATGAAAATTAACATCATCATCCGAACCCTAGCGCTATTTCTACTCATGCTGGCGTCCACGATATCCGCGCGAGCGACGGCTCCCATATCGTTGGAGATTGCGGCGAGTCCCGATCCCGTGGCGGCGAGCGGGCAGATCAACTACGTCATCACGGTGACCAACCACAGCACGACGGCTACGGTGCCGGCGGTGAAGGTGGAGGGTTGTATCCCAGCGGACTGGCGACACTCTTTTCCTATAACGCCACGCCGCCGCTGCCAAACAGTAGCTATTTTGCGGGGGATGCCATGACCTGGAGCCTGGGTGATTTCGCCCCCGGACAAAGCCAGACCATCTATTTGTCCGCCGTCGCGAGTTCCGGGGATGCCAACGGCACCCTCATTCCGTTAAGTCTCCGCGCCAGCGGCAACGGCGTGGCGCAAACGCTCGCCTGCCGCATTGTCGCTGTCGATTCCAGACCGATTGTGCAGCCGACGGGATCGCTGCAATTTAGCCTAGTTACTTACAGTGTAAACGAAAATGCGGGAACGGCTACTATTACAGTGAATCGTGTCAACGGCAGCACCGGTGACGTATCTGTGCATTACGAGGCAGCGGACGGGACTGCATCGGCGGGAGCAGACTACGGGGCGACGTACGGCACTTTGGAGTTTCTGTCAGGGCAGACGACTGGAACTTTCACGGTGCCAATCATCGATGATACTTTGGGTGATGGCTCCGAGAGCTTTACAGTTGCGCTCAGCAATCCAAAGCGCGGCGCGACACTAAGTTCGCCGTCCACAACAACGGTGACTATCGTTCCAACCTATAGGGTGACGTCGAGCGCCGGCACGAATGGCAGCATTAGTCCCAACACGATGCAGATGGTTCTCATCGGCGGCAGCGCATCGTTCGCAGCGACCCCGGCCACCGGTTATCTAGTGGATCGTTGGTTAGTAAATGGAAGTGTTTATCAAACTGGGGGCACAAGTGTCACCATAACCAATGTCACCAGCAATACGACTGTGATGGTGACTTTTAAAGGCTACTACGTGATCGGACAGACGATCACTATTTCCGCCGGCACAATCAATACACCGTTTGCGGCGCTCAGCGATGGCAATAACGCTGGAGGCACGCTGAACGTGGGCGGCGGCGCGGGAGCCGCTATCCTGGACCTTACCGCTAACCCGTTTTATTTGCTGAACAACACCAACGGCGGCACCGGCACCTCGACGCTCAACCTCAATGTCAACGGCACGCTAATCACGGGAGGCGTTTACCGCAATCTTTCCTCCGCAACGATGGCCCTTGGCAAGGTGGTCTTCAATGGAGGAACTCTGAAGGCCGGTGCGACCAGCACGATGTTTTTTGGCAACGGCTTGAGTGGCACCGGGACCGCGGCGATTGATTCAGCGACCATTCTAGCAGGTGGCGCGACCTTTGATACGAACAGCTTTAACGTCACGGCTGCACAGTCTCTGCTCAGTGGCATCGCCAACGATGGCGGTCTGACCAAGAATGGCACGGGCACGCTAACGCTCGCGGGTAGCAACAGCTACAATGGCGGGACAAGGATCAATGCCGGCACCTTGAAGGTGAACTCCGACTTGGGGCTTGGCGCGACCAGCGGGAGCGTGACGATCTCCAATGGCGCGGTTCTTCAAGCGGGTGGCTCGTTGGCCACGGCGCGTACGATCACTCTGGGTAGCGGTGGAGGAAAGCTCGACACCAACGGCAACACAGTGAGCCTCAACGGGGTTATAACCGGAGTCGCCGGAGCCTCGCTGGTCAAGATTGGCGCCGGTACGCTCACCCTCGCCGGTACGCAGAGTTACTCGGCGCTGACGACGAGCGCCGGGACTACTAATGTGAACAGCAAGCTCGGTACGGGTGGCTCGACCGTGAACGCCAACGCGGCGACGAACTTCGGCGCGAGCCAAACGCTGGCGGCGCTGAACATTGGCGCAGGAGTGACCGTTACTTTTGGCAACGGTCTGTCGCTCGCCGATTCACCGGACAAGCTGGCAGATCTCGGTGGGAGCGGCACGGCTGTCCCTCAGCCGACCGCGGCCGAAAGCTGGCGGCAGACCCACTTTGGCGATGCATTGAACGGCGGCGACGGCGCGGACCTAGCCACGCCGGATCACGATGGCATCCCGAACCTCGTCAAGTACGGCCTTGTTATTACGCCCGGCACTTCAGGAGCCAAATCCCTGCCTGCGGTCCAAACGCGCACCTACGCCGAGGGCTGACGCCTCGCTCTCATCTTCACCCGCCACGCTGCCCGGAAAGACGTGACGCTGGAAGTGCAGGTGTCCACCACGGCAGCCGCCGGTTCCTGGACGACGGCGGTCGCCAGCAAGAATGGCGGTGCCTTTACCGGCGCGGGCTTCGTCAGCGAGAAATACATTGGCGGCGGCCTCAAGACGGTGGAGGTGAGGGACATTGTTAACCTGAGCGATGCGCCCTGCCGGTTCATCCGCATCCAAGTATCGCGTTGATCTTTGCCCCTCGTGTCCAAACTGAGGGTTTGGACATGCCATCATCGCGGGGACGCTGTGCTTCGCGGAGAGGGCTGGCGGTATCGGACACCACACGCGCCGACGGCCACGCAATGAAATTGCCCCGCGCATGGGTGCGTTCCGAAAGCCCCACTTTTGGAACGAGGAGGAGTTTTCCTCATGCCAAGCTCCAGCCTGGGCACGAGGAGCTTTGCTCCCGCGGACGGAAATCGGAGGCGGAAAATTGCGGGTGAAGAAACGGGCCGGGGCCGTTAGCTTGCGGCCATGACCAAGCAAACCGTGCTCTACGACGGCGACTGTCCGATGTGCGTTTTCCAGATGAAGGCGCTGAGCTGGCTGGACTGGCGCGGCGCGCTGGCGCTGGTGCCGCTGACCGACCCGCGCGCGCAGCAGCTCGCGCCGCAGCTCACGCGCGACGACTTGCTCGAAGCGATCCACTGCGTGACGCCGGAAGGCTGTGTTTATCGGGGCGCGCGGGCGATCCGCTTCGTGGGGATGCGGCTGCCGCTGCTCGTGCCGGTAGCGCTTTTCCTGTGGCTGCCCGGCGTCATTTTGCTGGCGGAAATCATCTACCGCTGGGTGAGCCGGCACCGGCTGCTCTTCAGCCGGCTCTTTGGCTGCAAGGACGCGTGCGCGCTGCTGCCGGCGCGGAAGCGGGAGCAAGACAAGCTGGCGTGACTGAGGGGGAAAACGCTCAACGCTCAACGGTGGACGGGTTGTGCGCGGCGGGTGCAAAGGCGACGGCGGCGCTGCTGGCAGAGCTGACGCCGGCGGGGCACTGGGTCGGGGAGCTTTCGAGCAGCGCGCTGGCCACGGCCACGGCGGTGGTGGCGCTGGCGCAGGTGGCGCGCGAGGCTGACGGGGGCTTGATCCGCGGGGGACTGCGCTGGCTGGCGCAAACGCAAAACGCCGACGGCGGCTGGGGCGACACGGTGCACAGCAAAAGCAACATCAGCACCACCGCGCTCGGCTGGGCGGCGTTCGGCGCGGCGCGGGCAGACGGGGAATTTCCGGCGGTGCTCGCGCGCGCCGGGGCGTGGCTGGAAAAGGCACGCGGCGCGCAAACGCACGCGGCCACCATCGCCGCGCGCTACGGGAAGGACCGCACCTTTTCCGTGCCGATCCTGATGACGCTGGCGCTCGGCGGGCGCAGCGGCTGGGAAAATGTGCTGCCGCTGCCGTTCGAGCTGGCGGCGCTGCCGCACCAGGTTTTCGGCGCGGTGCGGCTGCCGGTGGTGAGCTACGCGCTGCCTGCGCTCATCGCCATCGGGCAGGCCGTCCATCATCACCGGCCGACCCGGAACCCGCTCGCCCGCTTGATCCGCGAGGCGCTGCGCGAGAAAACTTTGCGCGTGCTGGCGTCCGTCCAGCCGGAAAACGGCGGCTTTCTCGAAGCCACGCCGCTGACCAGTTTCGTGACCATGAGCCTGGCGTCGATGGGCCTCGCCGAGCATCCCGTCGCGCAAAAAGGCGCGGCGTTTTTGCGTGGCGCCGCGCGCGCCGACGGGAGCTGGCCCATCGACACCAACCTCGCGACCTGGGTGACCACGCTCGCGATCGACGCGCTCGCCGCCCAGCCGCGCGCCCTTTCGCCCGAACAAAAACTCACGCTGCGCGCCTGGCTGCTCGGCCAGCAGTACCGCGCCGAGCATCCCTACACCCACGCCGCGCCCGGCGGCTGGGCGTGGACCGACCTGCCCGGCGGCGTGCCCGACGCCGACGACACGCCCGGCGCGCTGCTCGCCCTGCTCGCGCTCGGCGCTGTGGATGCCGAGACGCGCGCGGCGGGAATCGCGGGCGTGCGCTGGCTGCTCGGCTTGCAAAACGGCGACGGCGGCATCCCGACTTTCTGCCGCGGCTGGGGCGCGCTGCCGTTCGACCGCAGCTCGCCCGACCTCACCGCGCACACTTTGCGCGCGTGGAGCGCGTGGCTGCCGCAGCTCGACGCGGGTTTGAAAAAACGCACCGCCCGCGGGATCGCGCGCGCCCTGCGTTTCCTCGCGCAGACCCAGCGCGCCGACGGCGCGTGGCTGCCGCTGTGGTTCGGCAACGAGCACGCGCCCGGCGACGAAAACCCCGTCTATGGCACGGCCAAAGTCGTGCTCGCGCTGCGCCAACTCCGCGACCGCGGCATCGCCTTTCCTCCCGCGCTGCTGCGCGACGCCGTGCGCTGGCTAGCCGCCGCGCAGAGTGCCGACGGCGGCTGGAGCGGCGCGCGCGGCGGCCCCGCCTCGGTCGAGGAAACCGCGCTCGCCACCGAGGCGCTCGCCGGCACCGCGGAAGTCGCCGCGGTGGAAAGTGGGGCGCGCTGGCTGTGTGCGCGCGTCGCGTCCGGTGCGTGGAGTGAGCCCGCGCCCATTGGCTTTTATTTTGCGAAGCTTTGGTACTATGAGCGGCTCTATCCGCTCATCTTCACCACCGCCGCACTCAGCCGCGTGGCCGCGCTGGACGGCTGAGATTCGCCGATTGCGGAGTTGCCTTTCGTTTCCGCGCTGCGCGAAGCTGCGCGCCCACTTTCACTCTCAACCCCTCACACCTCCACACCTCATGGGACGCCAATGGCTCCAAGCAAAACGTGAAGTCGCCGGCCTGAAAAAAGGCCAGATGGTCGGCAAAATCGTCAAAGAAATCATGGTCGCCTCGAAGCTTGGCGGCCCCGAGCCCGACGCCAACGCGCGCCTTTTTGCCGCCGTGGAAAAGGCCCGGCGCGCGAGCGTGACGCGCGATGTCATCGAACGCGCGATCAAGAAGGGCGCAGGGATCGGCGGCGAAAAGCTGCTCATGGACCACATCGTTTTCGAGGGCTACACGCCGCACAAAGTGCCCGTGATCGTGGAGGTGATGACCGACAACAACAACCGCACCGCGCCCGAGATGCGGCTGCTTTTCAAAAAGGGCCAGCTCGGCACGCCGGGCTCGAACAAATTCCTCTTCGACCACGTCGGCCTCGTCGAGGCGCACTACGCGGACGCGGCGGCGGACATCGAGGGCGCGGCCATCGAGGCCGGCGCGCAAAACGTCGAGCCGCTAACGCACGCCGAGAACGACGATATTCCGGAAGGCGTGACCGGCGCGCGCTTCATCGCCGAGCGCGCCGACCTGCACGCCGTCTCGCAGTGGCTGGCGAAAAACGGCTGGACCGTCGTGACCAGCGAACTGGGCTACGTGGCGAAAAACTTCCCCGACCTCACCGACGGGCAGCGCACCGAAGTCGGCGAGTTTCTCACCGCGCTCGACGACAACGACGACGTGCACCGCGTCTGGGCCGCGTTGAAGTAACGGCGTCCCCGGCCGCCGAGCTGTAGGGGAAGCGGTCAGCTTCCCCTACTCGCGCGGCTCCGGTGGTCGCACGCTCCGCAGCAGCGGCAGGGCGATGCCCCAGGCGATGACGACGTGGAGGAGGATGAGGATTTGGAAGTAGGAAAATGGTGCGCCGCCGGGCAGCAGGTGGGTGCTCCAGGCGTGGGGGAAATGATCTTTGATCCAGCCGCCAGCCAGCGCGCCCGCTGCGCCGATGACGCCGACGGATGACCAGTGGACGGCCATCGCCACGGTGCGGCCGGCGGTGCCGGTGAAGACTTGCGTGAGGCGGAGCTGGCAGAGCTGCACGCCGCCGTAAAAGCCGCCGATGACCAGCGACGCCGCGCCCATCAGCACCACGGGCTGCGGCACCAGACCGGCCAGCGGCAGCCGGAGCCAGGCGGGCGAGGCGAAGAGCCACGCGAGCGTGAAAAACGGCCCGAGCACCATCAGCCACAGCGCCACTTTGCGCGCGCCGTGGCGGTCGATGCGGTGGCCGATGGACGGCGCCCAGATGACCGTGCCGAGCGCCGACGCCACGATCAGCCACGCGGCCTGCGAGTAGCTCGCGCCGAAGTTTTCCTGCAAATAGACGACGTTGAAAAAACCGGGCACGCCGTTCGTGTAACCGGGCAGCGCCAGCGCCGCGGTCCATGCGCCCATCGCGAACGTCAGCCGCCGGAACGCGCGCTCGCGCAGCGGGGCGGCGAGCCTTTTCCAAAACGAAACGCCGGCTACGATGCGCGGCTGCGCAGGCTCCGCGACCGCGAGATGCACCACGATGTCCGCCACGCCCAGCAGCGCCGCGAGGCCGAAGACCAGCGAGAAACCGAGCAGCGCGTGCGGCGCGTGGTTCCAGCGATCCAGCATCCAGCCGTAGCCGAGCGCCGACGCTACCATGCACAGCGCCAGCAGCCGCGCACGCACGCCCCAGAAGCGCCCGGCGCGCGCCGCCGGCAGCAGGTCGGCCATCCAGCTCAGCCACGGCGCGGTGCTGGCCTGGCCCAAAATCTCACTCACCCCGAGCACGGCGATCAGCACCACTGGCCACCACTTTCTCCCCTGCGGCCACAGCCAAGGCAGCGCCGCGGGCACCAGCCAGAGCAGCCGGTGGGTGATCGCCACCACGGCCCAGAACGGCTTCCGCCTTGCCAGCCGCTCGACCACAAACGCCGACGGCAACTGGGCAAACAGCGCGAGCTGCCGCACCGCGCCCATGACCCCGAGCTGGAAACCCGTGGCCTGCACCGCCTGCATGAAAAGCGGCAGCGGCATCCCGTAGGCCGCGCCGATCCAGAATGTGCCAAACGCGCCCGCCGCGATGTTCAGCCACATGGCCCGCGCCACCGCGCGGTCGGAAAGCGCGGGCGGGGCAGTGGCGGCGGGAGTCTCGGGCATGGGCGGCAGCGGCGGATAAAAGACGCCCGCCCGCGCGAGCGAAACGACAATCTTTCGCACCGCCGGTGGGTGTGCCGTGGTGGTTGGCAATGGGCGCTTTCGGCCCGCCGGCTTGTTTCCCCCATGAATGGGTTGCCTCTCCCAGTTCCCCTCTTGATGTTTTTTGCGGCCATTTAACTCACTTCGTTTTCGACGGTGGCAGCTTGCCGGAGTAGATGAATTCGTCGCGGCTGAGGGTGCTGTTTTTGTCGGTGTCCAATTGCCGGAAGCGGGCGGACGCCTGGTCGGGGTCGGGTTGGTCGGCGAGAAATTCTTCGCGGGTGAGCTGGCCGTCGTGGTTCTGGTCGCGCTGCTCGAACATCGCGGCGCGGTCGGCGGGGAGCGGCGGTTTGGCCTCGGGATATTTGGTGGAAAGAATGGCGCGCAGAAGGGCAGGTGCGGTTTCAAAAAAGCCGACGGCGATGAAAAAAGGCACGCCTGGTTTTTCCGCCGCGGCGTGCAGCCTGCGCACTGCCTCGGCGGCGATGCGGCCATCGGGGTAGCCTTCGTCCGGCACGTCCGCGGCTTCGGTCGGCACGCCGCGCACCATGTCTTTCGTCACCGCCTGATTGGCAAAGAGCGCTTCCTCTCGCGTCATCATTTTCAGGTTTTCCGGCAGCAGGTAGGTCACCGTTTTTTCGCGGAAAAGCGGCACGCTCCATGAGGCCGCGTCGTCCACATTGCCGTGGCCGGTGTGGAAGATTTTTCCCAGCCCCTCCGCGCGGTAGCCGTGCGCCATGAAGTGCTGCGGGAGCGTCACCGCATCCGGCGCGGCCTTGCGGAAATTCGTGCCGAGATCGTAGATGCCGAGCGTGGTCGGACGCCGCCCGGTGAGCAGCGCATTGCGCGACGGCGCGCACACGGCCTGGTTGTAATACGCGCGGTCGAAGACCACGCCGCGTGCGGCCAGCCGGTCGATGTTCGGCGACTTCACCAGGTTGTCGCCGTAGCAGCCGAGCACCGGCTTCAGATCGTCCACGGCAATGAAAAGGACGTTCGGTTTTTCGGCGGCCAAAACCGCGCCGCGCAGCAGGCCGAGCGACGCGAAGAGGAGAGCAATGACGCGGTGCACAGGGCGATGACAGGATGGTTTTCACCAGCGGCAGATGGAAGGCCGAACCGCGCGCGGCGAGGCGTATGGCCCGTCGCGGCGGACGCGGAATGTTTTTTGCGCTTTGCCTTTGCCGAGGCTCGCGCAAGCCTCCGCAGCGCATGCCTCCGCCTTCCTCCCAACTGCTCGATGCCGCTGCGATCCAAAGCGCCGAGCATCTCGGCTTGCAGGCGCGCACCGTTGTCGAGGGCTACATGGCGGGCGCGCACCGGTCGCCGTTTCGCGGGTTTGCCATCGAGTTTGCCCAGCACCGCGAATACGTGCCGGGCGACGACACGCGGCATCTCGACTGGAAGGTGCTCGGCCGCAGCGATCGCTATTACATCAAGCAGTACGAGCAGGAGACCAACTACGTCGCGCACCTGCTGCTCGATGGCAGCGAGTCGATGAAATACGCGTCGGGCAAAATCTCGAAGCTCGACTATGGCCGCACCATCGCCGCGTGTCTCGCCTATCTGATCCTGCTTCAGCGCGATGCCGTGGCCGTTGGCATTTTCGACGCGAAGATGCGCGACTACCAGCCGCGCACCGACTCGCTCGCGAAGATCCACCAAATCTGCCAGGTGCTCGCCGCTTTCGTCCCCACCGAGCAGACCGCCATCGCCGCGGCGCTCAGCGAAATCGCCCGGCAAGTGAAGCGCCGCGGCATCGTCATCCTCATCAGCGACCTCTTCGACGATGAGGAAAAAATCATGCAAGGCATCCAGCACCTGCGCTTCGGCGGGCACGAGGTCATCGTCTTCCACGTCCTCGATCCGTACGAGTTGAAATTCCCCTTCCAGGGCACCGTCGAGTTTCAGGGCCTCGAGGCGCAGGGCAAAATCCTCACCCGCCCCGCCGAGCTGCGGAAAAGCTACCTCGCAGAGTTCGGTGCCTTCCTCGACCGCACCCGCCTCGCTTGCGAACGCGCCGGCTGCCCGTACGTCCGCATCTCCACGGACCAGCCTTGGGCGGATGTCCTCTCAGCTTTTCTCGCCACGCGGCAGCACCGGTATGGTTGACGGATTTTTTCAACGCAGAGACGCAGAGGCGCAGAGGACGCGGAGGTGGGAAACGAAAGAATATGGGAACGCTCACTCCCATTGTCTTTCTCTGCGACCTCTGCGCCTCTGCGTCT
>JANXWQ010000154.1 GCA_025351065.1 Chthoniobacter sp.
AGGTGCCGTTGCTGCTGCCGAGGTCTTCGAGCAGGAGGTGGTCGTAGTTGATCGTAAGCCGCGCGTGGCGGCGCGAGAGCAGCGGGGTGTCCGCGTGGAGATCGACGCTGGGCTCGCGCCCGATGACATACTCACCGGGCGGCAGCGTGGCCCGCGCCAGCTCGGTGCCGTCGTGGGTGAGGATGACTTCCGTGAGCGGGACGTGCATGGGCGGAAAGGATGAGGGCGGAGGACGGAAGACGGAAGAATTTTGCAACGCAAAAAGAAGCGCCGCGCGGCCAAGGTTTTTCTTTCGCCGCGCGACGGCGGGCATGTAGCCTCCGCGCCCTATGGCCACCTCCACCGCAGAAAAAAACCCGGAAGAAAGCAAAGTCACCATCGCGCGGAACAAGAACCTCGATCTCGCCATTCAGCAGATCGCCAAGGATTTCGGCGACGGCGCGATCATGCGGCTCGGCGACTCGACGCACATGGCCGTGGAGGTCATCCCCACGGGCAACATCCTGATCGACCGCGCGCTCGGCGTGGGCGGCTTTCCGCGGGGGCGCATCGTGGAGGTTTTCGGGCCGGAGTCGTCGGGCAAAACCACGCTCACGCTCACGCTCATCGCGCAGGCGCAGCGGCTCGGCGGGCTGGCGGCGTTTGTGGATGTGGAGCATGCGCTCGACCCGCAGTACGCGAAGAAGCTCGGCGTGAATCTCGACGACCTGCTCGTCTCGCAGCCCAGCTCCGGCGAGGAGGCGCTGCGCATCGTCGAGACGCTGGTGCGCTCGAATGCGCTCGATGTCATCGTCCTCGATTCTGTGGCCGCGCTCGTCACCAAACAGGAACTCGAAGGCGAGATCGGCGATTCCACCGTGGGCGCGCAGGCCCGCCTGATGAGCGCGGCGATGCGCAAGCTGACGGCGCTCATTTCCAAGGCGCGGACGATCGTCGTTTTCACGAACCAGATTCGCGAAAAGATTGGCGTGATGTTTGGCAACCCCGAGACCACGCCCGGCGGCAAGGCGCTGAAATTTTACTCCAGCGTGCGCGTGGACATTCGCCGCATCGGCGCGATCAAGACCGGCGACGGCGTCGTCACCGGCAACCGCACGAAGGTGAAGATCGTGAAGAATAAAGTCGCGCCGCCGTTCACCGAAGCGGAGTTCGACATCATGTACAACG
Source organism: Chthoniobacter sp. (assembly GCA_025351065.1). Classification (GTDB taxonomy): domain Bacteria; phylum Verrucomicrobiota; class Verrucomicrobiia; order Chthoniobacterales; family Chthoniobacteraceae; genus Chthoniobacter. The sequence goes on from JANXWQ010000154.1 coordinate 1,168, forward strand.
AGGGTATCTCGCTCACCGGCTCACTGCTCGATCTGGCGTTGGAAAAAGGCATCGTCGAGAAACGCGGGAGCTGGCTCAGCTACAAAGGCACCCAGCTCGCCCAGGGCCGCGACGCCGCGAAAGAAGTACTGCGGACGAACGCCGAGATGTACGCCGAGATGTACGCCGCGGTGATGGTGAAGCTGGACGAGGACAAGAAGTAGCGCGCTGCGGCCCTGCCGCGCCGACAAACCACTCGCGCCTCAGATACCATCTGATACCCTGCGCCCATGAAAACGCTCAACGTCACCGAGGTCGCGCGGAACTTCAGCTCGGTCATGGACACCGTTGAATCCGAGCAGGAGGAAATCGTCCTCATCCGCAACCACAAAGCCATCGCCCGCCTCGTGCCGGAGCCCGCTGCGCAAAACGCCCTGGAAGTTTTCGGCGACCTCTACCGGACGCTCGACGAGGCCACCGCGGACGCTCTTTCAAACGCCGTGCAGAAAACGAAAACTTCCAAGCGCGGCTCCTTGGGCGAACTCCGCAATCCGTGGGCTTCCTGATTGATACGAATCTCTGGATTGCCGTCGAGCGGGGCCGACTCAGCGCCGCCGACATCCACGCCATCACCCGGCAGGCTCCCATCTACCTGTCGCCCGTGAACCTCGCGGAACTCCGCTTCGGCATCGGGCTGATGAAGGACACGAAGCAAAAGCAGCGCGCCACCGCCATGTTGCGCCGACTGCGCCGCAAACCGCTGCTCCGCATCACGGGCGAGACGGGCGAAGTCTTCGGCACTCTCGCCGCGCAAATGCAGCAGGCAGGACGCGGGACGGGCTTTCGCATCCAAGACCTCTGGCTCGCCGCCCAAGCGATCCAGCGCAGCTTCACCGTCCTGACGGCCAACGCGAAAGACTTCCAAGACGTGCCCGGATTGAAACTTCTCAGCGTGCCGATTCCGTGAACCGCTCCGCCTTTCGTCTCACTCTCCTCGCCCTCGCCGCCGCCGCGCTGTGCGGTTGCGGGCGCGTGCCGGATCGCGCGGAGCTGGTCTTCATCAATGGCGCGGAGCCCGAGCTGCTCGACCCGCCGCTGAGCACCGCGCAAGCCACGAGCCGCCTGATGTATGCGCTGTTCGAGGGACTCACCGCTTTCGACCGCAAGGGCGTGCCGCTGCCCGGCGTCGCCGAGCGCTGGGAAATTTCCGCCGACACGCTGCACTACACTTTTCACCTTCGTCACGACGCCAAATGGAGCAACGACGACCCGGTGACCGCCGCGGATTTCCTCTACTCCTGGCAGCGCACGCTACTCCCGGCGACCGCTTCCGAGTACGCCTACCAGCTCTACTACATCCGCGGAGCGAAGGATTTCGGCGAGGGCAAGACGAAGGACTTTTCGACCGTCAGCGTGCGTGCGCCCGATCCGTTTACCATCGAGATCACACTCGAAAGCCCGACGCCTTTCTTCCTCGATCTGTGCGCCTTTGCCACGCTGCTGCCGGTGCATCGCGGCACGGTGGAAAAGTATGCCGACTGGGCGAGCAAGCCCGCGCACTTCATGGGCAACGGTCCCTTCACGCTCAAGGAATGGCGGCCCTTTGACCGCGTGCGGCTGGTGAAAAATCCGCGCTACTGGAACGCGGAGAGCGTGAAGATGAACAGCGTGGACGTGCTCCCCGCTGCGCGCCCGCACACGGCTTACAATTTCTACGCGACCGGCATCGCCGACCTAATGATGGACAAGGGCCTCGCGCCCACACCGCTGCTCGGCGAGCTGAAAAAGCGCCCCGACTTTCACGCCGCGCCGTTTCTCGGAAATTATTTCTTCCGCTTCAACGCGAAGCGGAAACCGTTCAACGACGCGCGCGTGCGCCAAGCCTTCGCGCTCGTCGTGGACAAGCCGTATCTCGTCGAGCACATCACCCGCGCGGGCGAGGTGCCGGCCACGAGTTTCGTCCCGCCCGGCGCTGGCAATGGCTACGAGCCGCCGCCCGGCCCGGCGCGCGATGTGGAAAAAGCGCGCAAACTTTTGGCAGATGCCGGCTACCCCGAGGGCCGCGGCTTTCCCGTCGTCTATTACCTTTACCGCTCGGACTCCGACCTCGACCAGGACATCGCCGTCGAACTGCAAAACATGTTCCGCCGCGATCTCGGCGTGACCATCCAACTCGCGCGGCAGGAGTGGACCGTCTATCTCAACTCGCAGAGCAAGCTCGACTACGACCTCTGCCGCTCCTCGTGGGTCGGCGATTACAACGACCCGAACACCTTCCTCGACATGTTCCTCACCGACGGCGGCAACAACCGCACCGGCTGGAGCAGCGCG
>JANXWQ010000180.1 GCA_025351065.1 Chthoniobacter sp.
GATTTTGTCGAGCCCTTTGCGCTCCTGTTTGTCGGGCGTGGGGTCGATGCCGCCGTGGTCTTTCCACTCCTTGCCGCGATAGTCGGGGCGCATGCCGCGCCGGCCATTCGGATACTCCGGCGTCTCGGCGACCCACAAGCGGCCCGCGGGATCCCAGTCGAAGTTCATCGGCTTCGTGATGAGCGGCTCGGAGGCGACGAGGGTGAGTTTGAAATCCGGGTGGATTTCGAGCGCTTTGAGCGTGTCCTCCGGGCGCTGCGGGCCGCCTTCGGGATACGTGAGCGACGAGATTTCCTCGGGCTTGCAGAACTCATCGAGGTTCGGGCGCTTGCCCGCCCACGCGATGCCGCGGAGGAGAATGGCGCGGTAGAACGGCTGCTCGAAAGTGGAGTAGAGATGCCCAGGGATGCTGACGAACGCGCGGTAGTTGTCCTTTTCGTAAGCCCACATCTGCGGCTGGATGTCGTAGATGTTCACCTTGCCGCCCTCGACCGGCTTTTTGCCCGCGGGGACGTTCGGCGTGTAGCTCGTGGCGAGCACTTTCACGTCGGGCGAGATGTCCATGTCGTAGTAAATCTCGTCGTCGATGTGGAAGTTCGACGCGCCCCGCGTGATCGGGTGCCCGCCGCCGAGTTGCTGGTTTTCCGTGTAGTAGAGATCCATCGGGCCTTCCTTCCATTTCGTTTTGCCATTCACCCACGAGCCGCCGATGAGCGACTTCCACCACGCCGAATCATCCGCCACCGCCGCGCTGTGAATGACCACGAGCCCGCCACCACCCTTCACAAATGCCTCGATCGCCGCGCGCTGCTCGGGCGTCGCGTTGCCCGCCTTTTCCGCGTAGCAGATGACAACGTCGGTCTGCGCCAGTTGCGCCGCCGTGGGCCAGTCGAGCGCGCCGTCGGTTTTCATCCCGCGCTCGGCGAGCAGCACTTTCCAGTCGGCCAAAAACTTTTCGTGTTCGTGCGCATTGAGCCCGTGTGTTTTCACCCCGCTGCGGATGAAGACGCGCAGCGGCGCAGCCTGCGCGGTGACAGCGACGGCGAGGAGGACGAGGAGGGTGAGGAGACGTTTCATGGTGGTGGTTACTTTCGGAAAAGGGGGCGCGCAGACAACCGCGAAGATGCGCCCCGCCAAAGGCGCGGCGCCATGCTGAAAAAGCACGACTGCCTATCGCCGACGCACATGCGCCCCGGCGAGGGAAATCCGCGCGGTTGACTTTGGGGCGCGGGCGGGCCGAAGTTCACGGCCCTCCCAAGCTCCATGCTCGGATTTTTTGAAAGACAACGCCTCGTAAAAAAAGGACTCGCCTCGTCGAAGCTGCGCCGCCGCCGCACCGAGAGCGAACTGCTAGACACGCTCGAAAACGGCGCGGTCGCGAAGGTCGCGGTCTTCGTGGCGTTCGTCACGGGGCTGGGGCTGCTGGTTTATTCCGAGGGCAGCCCGCAGCCGATGAAGAATGTTTTCATTTCGCTGCTCATCTTCCTCACCGCGCTGGCCCAGCTTTGGATCAGCCATCCGAAGACCTTCGAGCGCAATTCGCGGCTGGTGCTCATCTTCACCGTCTTCCTGCTGCACCTCGCGCTGGTGAAAACGGTGCTCGTCACGGCGGACGCGCAAATCGGCACGGCGGGCATGCTCAGTCCTGCGGCGCGGCAGCAGCTATGGTGGCTGGCGGTGCCGCTGGCCTTTGCGCCGCTCATGCTGGCGGTGCTGCTGGGGCGCTACCACGGTTTGTTCGCCACGGTTTTTGTGAGCCTGTGGAGTGCGATGATGAACAGCGGCATCGACCGCGTGCTGCTGGTGATGAGCCTGATCTGCGGCTTCGTCGCGGTCTTTGTCACCATGCGGGTGCGGCGCTGGACGCAGCTCCTGCGGGCGGGCGTGCTCATCGGGTTGGCGACGTGGATTCTGGCGTTGATGTTCGGGATGGTCGGGCCGGTTTCGTGGGAAATGCTCGGCGGCATGCACTGGCAGGCCATCGGCTGGCAAAGCGCGGTGGCCGTGGGCAGTGGCGTGGTGACGGCGCTGCTGGCGACGCTGGTGCTCCCGATTTTCCAGACGGTTTTCCGCATCACCACGGACATCTCGTGGCTGGAGCTGAGCGACCTGAACCACCCGCTGCTCCGGCGTCTGACCATCGAGGCACCGGGCACCTACCACCACAGCCTCGTCGTCGCGAACCTCTCCGAAGCCGCCGCCGAGGCCGTGGGCGCAAACGCCACGATGTGCCGGGTGTGCTCGTATTTCCACGACATCGGCAAACTCGTGAAGCCCGAGTACTTCACCGAAAACATGCGCCGCGACCGCAATCCGCACGACGAACTCGCGCCGACGATGAGCGCGCTCGTCATCATCGCGCATGTCAAAGAGGGCATCGATCTGGCGCTGAAGCACGGGCTCAATCAGGAGGTCATCGACGTGATCCAGCAGCATCACGGCACCTCGCTGGTTTTCTTTTTCTACAAACGCGCGCTCCAGCAGCAGGAGGACGCGCGGGCCGGCGGCAAAATCATGAACCTGCGCGAGGAGGATTTGCCCGAGGTGCGGGAGGAGAGTTTCCGCTACTCTGGCCCGCGCCCGCAGACGAAGGAGGCGGCGATCATCAGCCTCGCGGACTCCATCGAGAGCGCCTCGCGCAGCCTCGAAAAAGTGACGCCGCAAAAGATCGACCAGCTCATTGGCGACATCATCCAGTCGCGGCTCATCGACGGGCAGCTCAAGGAGTGCGACCTCACCATGCGCGAGTTGGAGGAGGTGGCGGAAAGCTTCAAGCACACCCTGCAAAGCATGATGCACAGCCGCGTGGCCTACCCCACCGGGCGCAGCGAACGCACCGAGCGGACGGAGCGGCGCGACACGCCGATGCCGACGCCGCGCCCAAGCGTGCCACCCGTCTCGGCGGCGTGAAAATCCACGTTGAAAACCGCCAGCGCGCGGTGCTTGTGCCGCTCGCGTGGCTGCGGCGTTTCGCGGAGGTCGCGGTGGAAAAGTGCGCGCGGCAGCGCGGCGACGGACGCTTTGCGCTCGCGCAGCTCGAGGAGGTCGAGGTCGCCATCGTCTCGGATCGCGTGATCGCGCGGGTGCATCGCGAGTTCATGGGCATCGCCGGCGCGACCGATGTCATCACTTTCGCCCACGGCGAGATCGTCATGAGCGCGCCCACCGCGCAGCGCTATGCGCGCGAGTACGGCCACTCCACGGCCTGCGAGCTGGCCCTTTACACCGTCCACGGACTGCTGCATCTGAATGGCTACGAAGACGCCACCGCCCGCGCCGCCGCCCGCATGCGCCGCGTGCAAGAACGCATCCTGCGCGCTTGCCTCGCGCACCATTCTCCGCCTTAACTACCCGCCCCATGAATCCCCTCACCTCTCCCCGCCGTCCCCTCGCCCTCCTCATCGCCGCCGCGCTCGCCGTGCCGTGCGCCCGCGCGCAGGACGGCCAGGCCGTCGATATCGGCCAGATGCTCCAGCAGTTGCGCGCCCTCCGCGCCGACACCGCGACCAAGACCAAGGCCGACAAACAGAAAGCCATCCAGCAGGTGACCGCCGCCGCCGCCAGCGGCGAGAGCTCGGTGCAGGCGTGGGAAAGTGCGGTCATGGCCACGCAGTTCGACGGCGTGACGAAGGAAGCGTCCGCGTTCAAGGCCTGGCGCGAAAACGAAGGCGAGGCGCTCAAGGAAGCCGAGGGCAAAAACGCCGCGCGGCTTTATTTCCAATGGCTCGCGCTCACCCTCCAGCGCTCCTCCGGCGCGACGGTGAAAGAGATGCTGCCCGCGATCATCAACTACACCAAGGAACTGGCGAGCGACCAGGCCGGGATGGAAAACCTCGACGACACCATCAAGCGCGAAAAAGAGCGCGAAGCCACCAAGCGCGGCAATCCGCGCAAGTCCAACGACGGCGAAGTGAAAAAAATGCACGACAGCATCCTCAAAGGCGGGCTCGGCGGCAGCGTGGTGGTGCAGTGGCTGAAGCTCGGCGAGTGGGTCAACGTGCCGAACTGGGAGAACTCGCCGGGCAACTTCGACGGCATCTACGACAATATCGTCCTGCCTGAACTGCGGGCTCAGCGCGACCAGCGCGTGCTGGAGTACTGGGACATGAAAATCAAGCGCGAGGGCGACGCGGCCGCCAAGTCCAAGCTCGAATTTGAGCACGACAAATTCCTCACGCAAAGGATGCCCGCGCTGCTGTGGAAAAAGGCCGCCGACATGGCGCTGCTCGGGATGAAAAACCGCGCGGCCACCGAGATGTTCACCCTCATCCGCAAATACCCGCAGCATCCCAACGCCGGTGAATGGATGTCCAAACTCGAGGAAATGCTCATGCCCCCCGCGGCACCCGCGCCGGCACCCGCACCCGCCACCGGCACCGTGCCGCCGCCGTAGCGCGCGCTTTTTTTCCGCCGTGCCCGAAATCCTCGACGCGCCGAAAACCGTCACCAAGGACGCGCTCGACCTGCCGTGGAATGTGGTCGTCCACAACGACCCGGTGAACCTGATGAGCTACGTCGCGCAGGTCTTCCAAAAGGTCTTCGGCCACTCGCGGCAGCGCGCGGAAAAGCACATGCTGGAAGTCCATCGCCTCGGCCGCTCCATCCTCTGGACCGGCGGGCGCGAGCGCGGCGAACTCTACGTGCAGCAGCTTCACGGCTGGCTGCTCCTCGCCACCCTCGAACGCACCGCCTGAGCATGCGCGCCCGCCACCTCGACGCCGGCACGCTCGAAATTTCCGGCATCGGTTTCGTCGAAGGCGCGCTGCTCTGGCGGCTCGCCGCCGCCGCCGATCCGCACGACAGCAAGGCCGCCGAGCAGCGCCTCGCCAGCAGCCCCACCGCGGGTGCCGCGCCGGAGCTCGATGAGGAGTGGAAAGAGCACGTCCTGCCCGAGCTGCGCACGCTTTTCGCCACGGCGGTGGAAATCGTCCGCACCGACCTCGTCGGCTCGTGGATCAGCCCCGGCACCGACGCCGCGGTGCGCGTGCCCGTGGCCCACATCGAGCCGTGGCTCATCGCGCTCAACCAGGCCCGCCTCGCCCTCGCCGCCCGCCACGGCCTGACCGAAGAAACGATGAACCAGCGCCCGCCCGAAGATCTCGCCCCGCGCACGCTCGCGCGGCTTTTCGTGGATTTTTTCGGCCACCTCCAGGAACTCCTCCTCGAAGCAGCGGAGGACGACGCCGCGCCGTCGTCGTGAGCGGCGTTTGGGAAGCGTTCACTTTGGGGAAAATCCAAACCTGCCGTCATTCTGAACGAAGTTCCGGGAGGCTTTGCGACCGGAACGCAGTGGGAACCGCTGACCGAAACGGGCGTGGTAGGGACGGCAGGTTTTTCAAACGGACGCTCTGCCAAAAAATTTCGCACGTTCAGCGGGCACGCGCGTAGTCGGCGATGACGGTGCGGTACAGATCAAAAAGGCGCGTGAAAACCTGCGCCCAAGAATACTGCGCGGCGACAAGGCGGCTGACTACAGCGCCGCTGTGCTTCAAGTCCTGCCGGCTCGTTTCCGCGATGGCGGCGGCGAGGGCGACGGCGGAATTTTCCCGCGCCCACAGCGTCTGGTCGCTGTGAATGATGCGATCCATGTAGCTGCCGTGGATGCCGATGACCGGCGTGCCGCAGGCCTGTGCTTCGAGTGTCACGAGGCCAAAGGTTTCCTGCACGCCGGGATGCACGAAAAGATCGGCCGCGCGGTAGTACGCGGCGAGGCGGGCGGAGTCGGCGCAGTAGGAAATGTGGGTGATTTCTGATTTCTGATTTCTGATTTCTGATTTGATCCCGTTCAGTTCCGCGCGCTGCAAGCCGTCGCCGATGACGAGCAAATGGAAACGATCAGGAAAATCGCGCGCGAGCTGGCGGAAGGCGGTGAAAAGCGTGTGCGTGTTTTTTTCCTGCGCCAGCCGCCCGACGTAGAGCAGCAGCGTGCGTTCGCGCGGGATGCCAAGTTCCGCGCGCACGTCCTCGCCGGGCGCGGGCTGCGGGTGAAAGACGGCGGTGTCCACGCCGAGGTCGGTGAGGGCGATGTTTTGCACGCCCCACGCCGCGAGCAGTTCGCCGAGCGCGGGCGACGGGACGAGGGTGCGCTCGAAGCGGTTGTAGAGGCTGCGGATGTAGCGGCGGGAAAAGTCGTGGAAAAACTCGGTGACGGTGCGCCCGCAGTATTTCTGCGCGGTGCGGATGTAAGCTTCGGGAAAGTGCGAGTGGTAAAAGCCGACGACCGGAATCCGCAGCGCCGCGCCGGAATGCACCGCCTTCCACGCGACCTGATACGGGTCGCCGCACTCGATGAGGTCGGGCCGCTCCTTTTCGAGAATACGCTCGACCGCCTCCAGCCGCAGCAGGATGCGGTAGCGCGAGGTGCGGGAGATGAGCGGCGACTTGATGGTGTACGTCCGCGCGCGCCCGGTCTCGATCAGCTCATCCCGCTCGCCGGGGATGATGAGCACATGTTCGTCGCCCGCCGTGCGCTCGCGGATGTGCCGCACTTTTTCCGCGACGTAGCGTTTCACCCCGCCGCTCACGGGGGAGTAAAATTGCGTGAGGTCGCAGATTTTCACGCAGGCGGTTTCGGATTAAACGCAGAGGCGCAGAGACGCTGAGGACGCAGAGATTTGGTTGAGACCGTCGCCGGAATTCCTCTGCGACCTCCGCGCCTCTGCGTCTCTGCGTTTCAAAATCAGTGCTCGAACTGCGCGAGATATTTCTCCGCATCCAGCGCCGCCGCGCAGCCCTGGCCGGCCGCGGTGACGGCCTGCCGATAGACGTGATCCGCCACATCGCCCGCGGCGAAGACGCCGGGGATGTTCGTCTTCGTCCCTTCGCGCTGGAGCAGGTAGCCGTTTTCGTCCATGTCCAGCTTGCCGCGAAACGGCGCGGTGTTCGGCGTGTGGCCGATGGCCACGAACACGCACTTCACCTCGATCTCGCGCTCGGCACCCGAGTTCACGTCCTTGATTTTCAGCGCGCGCATTTCGCCGTCGGCGTCGGTCAGGTAATCGGTCGGCGCGCTGTTCCAGACGGGCTCGATTTTCGGATTCGCCAGCGCGCGGTCGGCCATGATTTTCGAGGCGCGCAGTGCGTCGCGCCGGTGGATGAGCCACACCTTGCTCGCGAAGCGCGTGAGAAACGTGGCCTCCTCCGCCGCCGAGTCGCCGCCGCCGATCACGGCCACCGGCACATTGCGGTAAAACGCGCCGTCGCACGTCGCGCAACTCGTCAGCCCGTGGCCGACGAGCGTCTTTTCATTCGGCAGCCCGAGCCACTTCGCGCTCGCGCCGCTGGCGATGATGAGCGTCCGCGTCTCCACCCATTTCCCGTCGATTTTCACCCGCAGAAAACCGTCCGCCTTTTCCAAATCCTCAACCGCCTCATACGCAAATCGCGCTCCGAAACGCTCGGCCTGCGACTTCATCGCCATGATGAGTTCCGGCCCGTTGATGCCTTCGGGAAAGCCGGGGAAATTTTCCACCAGCGTGGTCGTCGAGAGCTGTCCGCCCGGCTCATGGCCTTCGAGCACGAGCGGCGAAAGATTGGCGCGCGCGGCGTAAATGGCCGCAGTGAGCCCGGCGCAGCCGGTACCGACGATGATGACTTTTTCCATAGGGGCCGCGAGTTAAGCGGAGCCGCGCCGCGGTGCAAATGCCGAAACGCACAGACCCGCGGCGGTAGGGGAAGCCTACTGCCGCGGGTCTGCGACTTCGGTTGAAAAAACTTACTTTTTCCTGGTGTGCTTCTTCGGCTCGGCGGCGGGTGGCGCAGGCTGCTTCTCCTCGAGATCGACGGGCTTCTCGGCGATTTCCGGGAGGTCGCCCTCCACGGTGCCGGCTTTGCGCTTGGCCTTGGTACCGGCGGCGTCGGCCAGCTCCAGCCGGACCGAGGCGGCGCGCATCGCATCGCGCGCGACTTTCTCCGCGTTGGCCGCGAGGACTTCGCTGGTGGCGAGTTTTTTCCGCAGCTCGGCCAGCGGCACATGCGCTTCCTTGGCCGCGGAATCCGTGGCGGCGGGCGCTTCCGACTGCGCGAGCGCTTTCATTTCCGCCGCGCCGAGAGCCGTGCGCAGATTGGTTTCATCGGCCCGTTTGCTCAGGGCCACGAGCGCCTTGGCCTGCGCGTCGGCGAGCATTTGCAAGCCCTCGGACTTCAGCTTTTCCGCCTCGATCCGCAGTGCGGTCAGGCTGACGACCTGCTCCATGCGTTTGCGCTGGCCGGCGAGTTCGGTGAGGTGGGTGGCGCTTTCTTTTTGCAGGTTGTTCGTGGCCGTGATGTTCGCCTGCAGCGCTTCGGATTCCTTCTGCCCCTTGGCGAGGTCTTCGGCCAGCCGGTCGAGATAGGTCTGACCGGCGGCCATCTGGTGGTCGAGGTCGCGCCGTTTTGCTTTTTCCAAAAGGGCTTTTGCGTTTTCGGGCTCAGCTTTCTGGGCGGTCGCGGAACCAGCCGCGGTGAGGATGCAGATACCGGCCAGAGCAGCGAGCCCGGCCATGGGGTTTTTCCTGGAATTTTTCATGGGCCGGACGCTGGCAGAATCCGGCGGCGTTTGGCAAGATGTGCCTGCCATTTTTTCCACCATGCGCGCGCTCGTCCTTTTCCTCGCCCTTGCTTTCCTCCTGCCCGCCGGTGCGGAAGAGGCGCGCGGGCTTTTCGTCGCCGTCGGCTACGGCGGGCGGCGGATGGCTTCGCGCGACGGGCGGACTTGGGAAAACGACACGCGCTGGAGCGACACGGCGGCGGACGATGACAATGTGCTGTTCAATGTCGCGTTCGGGCTCGGGCGCTTCATCGCAGTCGGCGGTGGGGCGGAAAAAGGGCGCATCGTCACCACGCGCGACGGTCGCGAGTGGCAGGAGTTGCCCGCGCTGCGCGGGCGCGTGGCGACGATCGTTTTCGGCCGCGGGCGCTTCATCGCCGGGCACGATGCGGAGCTGCTGTGGTCCTCGGACGGCGAAAATTTCACGCCCGGCGAAAAGCTCGCCTGGCCCGGCTCCGTCCACGCCCGCCGCGCCGCGTGGGGCGATGGCGAAGCCGGCCCGCGCTGCGTCATCGTCGGCGACTTCGACTCGTGGGCGGAAAAAAAGCGCGTGAGCTGGCGCGCTTCCACCGAGGACGGCACCCGCTACACCTCCCGCGCGCTCGACACACCCGCCGCGCGCGATGTGGCCTACGGTTCCGGCCACTGGGTCGTCGTCGGCCCCGACGGGCTCATCGAAAGCTCCCACGACGGCCAGACCTGGACGCGCCGCGAGACCGAGCCCGGCGAAGACTTTTCCCGCATCGTCTGGACCGGCTCGCGCTTCCTCGTCAGCGGTGGAAAAAGCGCGTGGTCTTCGCCCGACGGCACAGCCTGGGCAAAAGAACCGCACGCCATCCCGTGCAGCCTCGCCTGGGCGCGCGAAGGCTTCGCGCTCGGCTTTTCCTGGGGCGGAAACATCCACGCCACCGCCGATTTCGCCGCCTGGAAAAAGCTCCCGCTCCCGCCGGGGCCGTCCTTCGAGGCCGTGGCGTTTGGTGCGCCGTGAAACGACCTAGGCCGCGGTCATTTTCACCGCGCCGACCCGCTGACGGCACCACCAGCCGAGCGCAAGACCGAAGACGAGATGCGCGGAGACGGTGAGGAAAATGAAGCGCCCGTTCAACTGGAGGCCGAAGAAGCTCGGGTACGGCGTGAGCAGGAGCATCGCCTCGATGAACAGCGCCCACATGACCGCGCCCCAAAACAGCACCCGCCGGCTGGCCGTGGTGACGAGCGTGAGGAACATGATGCCGAGGGCCGCGCCATTGGAAAAATGGTAGCTCCAGCCAAGCGTGTGAACGAGCCACGCGGGCTGGTCGCCACCGAGGAGCAACTGGCCAAAGCGCGGGAAGACCTGAAAAAGCGGCGCGCCGTGCAGCACGAAGGGCAGCCGGTACAAATCGTAGGCCACGGCAGCTACGAGCCCGCCGAGCGCACCCTGTACGATCCAGGTGTGCGCGCTGCCGACGCCGGCCTTTTCGCCCCGCGAGCGCCACGCGAGGACGGCAAGCGCCACCGTGGCCGGCGGCAGCACCCGGCAGCCGAAAAGGTGCATGGACCAGAAGCCGAAAAACTGCCCGACCAGGCACGCGAAGGAAAGGAACGCGAGCGTGAAGACGACGGCGCGGAGCGGGAGACGGAGTGGCATGTTTGCGGCAGAGCAGAAATAATCATCGCCCGCGACGCCAGCCATTCCGGCGTAAAAACCGGAATTCGCGCACCGCCCACATCGCCACGAACCATGAAACGCATCCTCCCCCTGCTACTCGCCGCATTTCCGTCGGTGACTGCGTTGCACGCCGAAGACACCCCGCCACTCGTAGTGAAACAATCCATCGCGCTGCCCGGCGTCGAGGGGCGCTTCGACCACGCGGCCGCGGATCCGGCAACGCACCGGCTCTTCTTCGCCGCGCTCGGGAACAACACGCTGGAAGTCGTGGATATCGCGGCGGGGCAGCGGCTGCACACGCTTGGCGGATTGAAGACGCCGACCGGCGTGCTTTTTCTCGCCGAGGAAAACCTGCTCGTCGTGGCGTGCGGCGGCGACGGGACGTGCCGCTTCTACGACGGCACGAGCTATGCGGAAAAGGGCCGCGTCACCGGCCTGGACGACGCCGATAATCTGCGCTTCGACGCGCGGGCGAAACGCATCTACCTCGGCTACGGCGAGGGCGCGCTCGGCGTGATCGATCCGGCGACGATGAAGCTCACCGGCCGAATCGCGCTGACGCGGCACCCGGAGGCATTTCAACTGGAGCACGACGGCCCGCGCATCTTCGTGAACATGCCGGAGGCGAAACAAATCGCCGTCGTGGATCGCGCGGCGGGCAAGGTGGTCGCGACCTGGCCCGTGGACGAGTTCCGCGCCAATTTCCCGATGGCGCTCGATGAAGCGCAGCACCGCCTTTTTATCGGCTGCCGCACGCCCGCGCGTCTGCTCGCCTACGACACGCAAAGCGGCAAGCGCGTCGCCGATGCGCCGCTCAGCGGCGACATCGACGATCTGTTTTTCGACGCCACTTCGGCGCGGCTATTCGCCTCGTGCGGCGAGGGTTTCGTGGATGTCTTTCACGTCGAAACCCCGACCCGCCTCGAGCGCACGCACCGGCTCCCAACCGCTGCCGGCGCACGCACCGCGTTCTTTACGGGCAAGCTCGGCTTCTGCCTCGCCGTCCCGCATCGCGGCGCGCAGGGCGCAGAGATCCGCAGCTTTGGCACAGCCACTCGGCCATGACCGGCAGGCGGGCTGACGCGGTCTATTTCACGCCCGTGGCGAGCACGGTTTGAAACTGCGGATTTTTCTCATCGCGCGCGACGATGGTGATCTCGATGGCGGTGAAACCGGCGTCGGAGAGAAAGGCGTGGAGCTGCGCCTCGGTGAAGCCGAGCCAGTGGTCGGCGTAAAGTTCGCGCGCCTTTTCAAACTGATGCGCGAGCAGGTCGAGGATGGCGACGCGCCCGCCCTTTTTCAAAATGCGGTGCGCCGCCGCGACCGCCCGCGCCGGGTGCGCCGCGTGGTGCAGCGCCTGGCTGAGAATGGCGAGATCAATGGTGCCCGCGGGAATCGGCGGGGCCTCGAGATCGCCGTGGCGGAACTCGAGATTTTTGAAGCCGTGCTTCTTTGCCAGCGCCGCGCCGAACTCGACCATCTTCTCCGAGTTGTCGATGGCGATGACCTTCTTCGCGCGCTTCGCCAGCAGTTGCGAAATCGTCCCCTCGCCCGCGCCGAGATCGGCCACCGTGATGGGCGGCACCAGCGCGAACAGCAGATGCGCCACGCCCTCCCAAGTCCGCCCCGGACAGTATGCGCGGCCAAATTTTCCCGCGAGCTGGTTGAAGTATTCGCGCGCCGTGTCCTGCCGCTTTTTCAGCGCCAGCTTCAGCGCCGTCTGATCGTGCGCGGCCTCCGGCAGCTCGTCCGCGCTGGCGGCGATGATCGGCGCGAGCTGGCGGTGCGCCGGGTCGTCGGTGAGCGCGTAGTAGATGTTTTTCCCCGCGCGCCGGTCCCGCACCAGCCCGGCCTCGCGAAGCTGCCCGAGGTGCATGGAAATGCGCGACTGCCCGAGCCCGAGAATCTGCTGAATCTCGACCACGCTCAGCTCCTCGCGTCGCAGCAGCAGCAGCAGCCGCAGCCGCGTTTCATCGGCGAGCAGCGCGAGGGATTTGACGATGGACGGCATGATGCGCGCCACGCTAGCGGCGGCACCGGGCGCGTCAATGCGGGCGGGCCACTCGGCACGAAACTTCGCCATTGGCCGCGACGGAGTGAGCGCCTATTTTCCGCCACCCCGCGATGAATGAAAACACCGACGCCCGTCTGCTGCGCCTCCATCCTGCGGACAATGTACTGACCGTGATCTCGACCCTCGAAGCGGGTGCAAAAATCCGCGTGGGCCGCGCCACGGTGGCCGTCGCCGCGCGCCTGCCCATCGGCCACAAGGTCGCGGCGCACGCCATCGCGGCGGGCGGGCGGATTGTGAAATACGGCGCACCCATCGGCTCGGCGGTGCGGGCGATTTCTGCGGGCGAACACGTCCATACGCACAACGTGAAAAGCGACTATCTCCCGACATTTTCCCGCGAGGATCAGGCGCGCTTTTTCGCGCAGCAGCAACAGCCGCAGCCATGACCGGCTACCTCCGCACCGACGGCCGCAAGGGCATCCGCAACACGACCGTGGTGGTGTATCTCGTCGAGTGCGCGCATCACGTCGCGCGCGAGGTGGTGCATCCGTTTCACGAGCAGGAGGTGCATCTGCTCGGCTTCCCCGGCTGCTACCCGAATGCCTACGCGCATCGCATGCTGCGCCAGCTCTGCACGCATCCGAACGTGGGCGCGGCGCTGCTCGTGTCGCTCGGCTGCGAGGGCTTCAACCGCGCCGATTTGCTGGCGGAAATCCGCGCGACGGGACGGCCCGCGGGGACGCTCGTCATCCAGGAAACCGGCGGCACGCGGCGCACCATAGCGGAAGGCCGCGAGTGGATCGCCGGCGCGCTGCGCCAGCTCGCGGAGACGCCGCGGGCGGAGCTGGCGATCAGTGATCTCACGGTCGGCACGATCTGCGGCGGCTCGGATGCGACGAGCGGCATCACGGCGAATCCCGCGGTCGGGCGCGCGTTCGATTTGCTCGTGGAAAACGGGGCGCGCGTGATCTTCGAGGAGACGGGCGAGCTGATCGGCTGCGAGCAGATCATGGCGGCGCGCGCGGCGCGGCCGGCCCTCGCGCCGGAGCTGATCGCGTGCGTGGAAAAGGCCGCGCGCTATTACACGACGATGGGCCACGGGAGCTTCGCGCCCGGCAATGCGGAGGGCGGGCTGACGACGCAGGAGGAGAAGTCGATGGGTGCGTACAGCAAGAGCGGTAACTCGCCGATCAGCGGCATCCTCAAGCCCGGCGACGTGCCGCCCGCGGCCGGGCTTTACCTCCTCGATGTGGTGCCCGACGGCGAGGTGCGCTGGGGCTTTCCAAACATCAGCGACATCCAGGAAATCGGTGAACTCATCGCCTGCGGCGCGCACGTCACGATTTTCACCACGGGCCGCGGCTCGGTCGTGGGCTCGGCGATTTCGCCGGTCATCAAAGTCTGCGCCAACCCCGAAACCTACCGCCGCCTGAGCGAAGACATGGACGTGAACGCCGGCCGCATCCTCGAAGGCGCGGCGACCCTGGAGGAAGTCGGGCGCGAAATTTACGACCGCGTCCTCGCCACCGCCGCGGGCGAAAAGACCGCCAGCGAAACGCTCGGCCACCGCGAATTTTCGCTCGTCTATAAAAGCTTCGAGCCCCTCGGGCCCGCGTGCCTCCCAGGCTGAACGCCGCACCTTCCCACCATGTTCTCACTCGCCAATAAATCTGCCCTCGTCACCGGCGCCGGTTCCGGTATCGGTGCCGCCATCGCCGAAACCTTTGCCGGCGCGGGTGCGCGGGTTTTCGTCACCGACCGCGACGAACCCAGCGGACGCGCCACCGTCGCGCGCCTCATCGCCGCGGGCGGGCGCGGCGAATTTCTCTTCCTCGACATCGCGGACGAAACGCAGTGCGCGCAAGTCGCGCAAGCCGTCCTCACGACCGCCGGCCAGCTCGACGTGCTGGTCAACAACGCCGGCATCGGCCACGTCGGCACCATGGCGAACACCACCGCCGCCGACCTCGACCGCCTCCACACCGTCAACACGCGCGGCACCTTCAACGTCATCAAAGCCTTCTTCCCCTCGATGCTCGCGCGCCGCAGCGGCTCGATTGTGAACATCGCCTCCATCGGCGGCGTGCTCGGCGTGCGCGACCGGCTGGCCTACACCATGACCAAGCACGCCATCGTCGGCCTCACCCGCGCCATGGCCCTCGACCACGCGCGCGACGGCATCCGTATCAACGCCATCTGCCCCGGCCGCGTCGAGACGCCGTGGGTCGCCGCGCGCCTCAAGGAATCGCCCGACCCCGAACGCGCCTACGCCGAAATGTGCGCCACCCAGCCCATGGGCCGCATGGGCCGCCCCGAAGAAATCGCCGCCGCCGCCCTCTACCTCGCCAGCGACGAAGCCGCCTTCATGACCGGCGCCACCCTCACGCCAGACGGCGGCTGGAGCGCTGGGTAAAGGGCACGAGCAATCGGTAGTGACGGCTGGCCCACGCGGCGGGCTGGGCAATGCCCCCTCTGAATATGGGCATTTCCCGTCGCGGTTTCGCGTGTATTTCCCTTAGAAAATGCGGGTGTCTGCCTATTTCCACCCCAAGCCGGAGCGCCTAGGATTCCGGCCTGACCCACCGGGCGCACACCTAGAAGTCCAGTGCTTTCCATGATGATGCCTGCCTGCTCCCGAGCCCTGCTCGAACTGCCAAACGAAACCTGCGAATGACCGACACTACCATGAGAACTCCCAAGCCATTGTTTCATTCACGCCGACTCCCATCGGTCCTGGGCATGCTGGCGCTGCTCGCCGTCGCCGCCTGGGCCGACGATGCCGCGCCCGCCAGCGGCAGCGCCGCGCTTTTGACCACGCCAGCTCCGGCCAAGGCACCGGCACCGGCTAAGTCCCCGGCCTATAGCTTGAAAGGAGTTATTCCCGGCGAGGCGCTGGATGAGGCGAAAGGCGGCAGAACCCTTCGCGGGACGCCGGTCACACGCCGCACCGACCAGTGCTTTCCCGCTGAACCGCGCGATGTGTTTTGGCAAATGGACATGGTGCCGAATCAACAGACTGGTGCGCTGGTGCCGCTGAATTTCGATGAGAACGGCGATGGCAAGATCGACGACGGCGAGCGCGATGCCATTCGCGGGCGCAACACCTGGCTGCTATGGGGCGGGGGCAATGAGACCTTCTGGGGCTGGTTGCAGGAGCGGGCTTATGGGATCACGGACTTTCTTATCTTATTGGACTCACGCCGCCGTGGCAGCCGCTTTACCGACGCCGGGCTCATTAACCAGCCGGGCTTCACCGCGAACACCGACCCGGCGAAGCGCGTGCTGGGCCTCTATCTCGACCTGCCAGTGCCGGGGAAAATCCTTCTCACGCCGCCGCCAGACGAGCGGGATGAAAACGGGCAGCCCGTGCTGCGTCCGTCGCTTCCAGCGGGGCATCAGACGCAGCTCTTCGAAGCCGGCGACCAGGAGTTGTATGACAAGACGCGACGGGCGCTGGCTTACGACGGGCTCGATCCCACGATTTACGGCTACCCGAGCGGCATCTTCGGGCTGCGGTTGTTTTTGAACCCGGACTTCTTTGGTAACACGCCAGCGGCCAAACAGGCGCGCACTTACTGGGACGAGCGCGTGGTGAAACCCGCGCAGTCGGAATACTACACGAGCGCGCGAGTGCATGCCGACCCGAAGCTGGTGCGGCCGTTTCGCGTCAGCATGTCGTGCGGCTTCTGCCATGTGGGGCCGCATCCGCTGAATCCGCCCCAGGACAAGGAGAATCCCGAATGGGAGAACCTGTCCTCCATTATCGGCGACCAATACTGGGACCCGCAGCCGGCCTTTGGCAACCTGCTGAAGACTCCGAACTTCCTCCACCACTTCCTCAAGAGCCAGGCACCGGGCACCATTGATACTTCGCTGGTTAGTAGCGATCACATCAATAACACCAATGTCATCAACGCAATCTTCGACGTGCCTGCGCGCCTGACCAGGGCCGGGAACAAGCCAACCGAGGAGCAAAGCCGCGAGAACCTCCTGCTGCCCAGCCTCGAAGACCCCGGCAGCGCGGGCAGCCAGCGGCATTTCCCGATGGTGCTGTTCCCCGGCGAGGACAGCATCGGCGTCTTCGGTGCCTTGGCGCGCGTGCCTCTGAACATCGGGGTCTTCTCCGAACAATGGGCGCGATGTGACAACCCGGTGATCGGTTACACGCCGCAGCGCCCTTTCCGCGTGGAGGTCTGCCGGGCCAACTCGGTGTATTGGAACGTGAACGAGAAATACCGGGTGGGTTACATGGCAAAATTCTTCACCCTTGGGAGCAAAGGGCTTGTTACCAAAAGCACGGCGGCGATGAAGCTCAAGGACGCCGGGCCGAAGCCGGGAAGCGCCGGCTCCGATGGCCGGGTGCAGACGCTGGGTAAAGATTTTCTGACGGCAGACTTACCCGAGAGTCGGAGTGCAGGCCGTGAGGTTTTCATCAACCACTGCGCGATTTGTCATTCCAGCAAGCAGCCCGCGGGCTTTGATCTTCAGTTCCAGCGCGAGATGGCCGGCGGCTGGGACAAAACACCCATGCCGGGCAAGCCGAACCGTTTGCTTTACACACTGCCGATGGAGTTCGCGCACTGGGAGGAATTCAAGAAGAGCCCGGCCTACGAGGAATACCGCTTTCGCATCGCCAAGGTCGCGGGCGCGGCCCCGATGGCGGGCGGAGAAGATGAGTTTCTCAAAGACAACTTCCTGTCCAACGAACTGCGCATTCCTATCACTCTGGTCGGCACTAACTCCGGGCGTTCGATGGCTACCAATGCGATGCGGGGTCATGTCTGGGATAACTATTCGTCCGATACTTTCAAGAACCTAAAATCGGTGGGAAAGATTCGCTTTTTCAATCCCTACCTGACCAAGCCGGAAGACGCCAAATCCGACCCGAAGTTTGGTACCAATGCCGAGTATGACGATGGCCGGACGCATGGCGGGCCGGGCTACATGCGTCCGCCTTCGCTCATCAGTCTGTGGGCCACGGCGCCTTACTTCCATAACAACGCCCTCGGTGCCTACACCCATGATCCCAGCGTTGCCTCGCGGATGGTCGCGTTTGACGATGGCATCCGCAAACTCCTCTGGAATAGCAGACGCTCCGGCTATTTGCGCAATGACCGCAATGAGGTGGCTTACCTGCCGCCGGGTGACTTGCGGTTTGACAGCAGTCCGTCGGCGAAAAACGATCCCGGCTACATCTACCGCCTGCCGGTGGATACCCATGTCATGTTTCAGCCAGGCTTTATCCGTCCGCTGATTGAGGGGCTGCTGGTCGGGTATCTGGGCATCGATGCAGGCAGGTTACTTTTCACCGTGCTGAGTTTCTGGCTGTGGGTCGTCGCGGTGCTGCTCTTGGCCGTGCTGACGCTCTGGGGTGGGGCGCGTCATGCGGGCGTGCTGCTGCTGCTGCTGGCGGTGGTGCTGGGGGCGTTGCTCGGAGTTACCGGGGCCGGCGGGACTGGCGGCACGGTGGCCGGTGCGCTGATGATGGGTGCGACGAATCTGCTGGAGTATGCCACCGGCTGGCTGTGGCCGGCGGTGGCGGCGCTGGCAGTGGCGGGATTCTGGCTGCTGATGACGCGCCGCGAATGGCGGCGGGTAACCCGCGCGGTGTTTCTCGTCCTGACGGTGCTGGCGCTGTTCGCTGGCATCCTGGCGAACAAGTTTCTCAATGGCCAGCTCAAGGATGTCCACCTCGCGCTCGCGGTACTGCCAAACAGCGTGCTGAACGGGGAATTCAAAGGCATCGACGTCGGCCCCATCCCGCGCGGCACGCCGGTGAATCTGCTGATGAACCTGGACCCGGACAAGACTGACAAGGTGCCTGCCGCCCTCGTGGCCCTGCTGCGTGCCAGTGCGCAAATCAAGAAGCAGCACCTTCTCGGCGAGGAGGCTTACCAGGTGCTCAGCAAGGAAGCCGGACCCGCCCTGCTGGCAGCCAGCAAGTGCCCGGACTTTGTGCTCGATCGCGGGCATTGGTTTGGCGAGCTCCTGACCGATGAAGAGAAAGAGGCGCTCATCGCTTTCCTTAAGACCCTCTGAGCAAGGAGACCCGATGAAGACTAGCCCACCCACCCCTCTTGAGGTCACCGCGGATTGCGATGCGGCATTACTCGAAAAGGCTAGGACCGAAGCTACGCCCTTTGACTATCTTATCGTCGGCTCAGGGGCCGGCGGCGGGCCGTTGGCCGCGCGGCTGGCATTGGCGGGAAAAAGGGTGCTGGTTATCGAGGCCGGACGCGATCCTGCTGTTGCCAAATCGCGCGAGTTTCCGCTGGCCGAAACAGCGGAGGTGCATCAGTGCCCCGGCTACCACGGCGCGGCGACGGAGGACGCGGAGATGAGCTGGCAGTTCTCGGTGCGGCACTACGCCGACACCGCCCGGCAGAGGCAGGACGAAAAATACAACAAGCTGGGCCGGGTGGTGGACGACGGCAACGCGGCCGCCTTTCCGCCGACGGATTATCCGCGAGACCGGCGCTTCCTGGATCCCGAGACCACTGGCCTTGGCAAAGGCCGGGGCGGCATCTTTTATCCGCGAAGTGCCGGGCTGGGCGGCTGCACGGCGCACCATGCCATGATTATGGCCGCGCCGAATGACAAGGACTGGAACCATATCGCCGATCTTACCGGCGACGAATCGTGGCGCGCGGGCAGGATGCGCGGCTACTTTGCCAAGCTGGAGCGCTGCCTGTACCTCGATGCCTATCAGCATTGGTTTCGCAAGCTGCTTGGGTTTCCCTACTTGGTGTGGCGGTGGATTGTGCTCCAGCTTGATCCGCGCGCCGTGCTTGACGAAGGGGGGCACGGGCGCACGGGCTGGCAGCCGACCAGCTTTCTCGACCCGGCGCTGATCGAGGGCGTGGCGCAGCGGGACCGGACTTTCCTTAACACCCTCATCAGAACATCCCTGAGCGTCCTGCATGGTGACTTCCCGCTCATCGCCGCGCTGAAGCGGGCGCTGTTCAAGCTGCGCATCGTCCAGCACATTGACCCCAATGACCTTAATACCCGGCGGGTCAGTCCCGAAGGCGTGTTTCTTATTCCCACGGGCATCGAGAGCGGCGATGACCAGCCGCAGATTGGCCGCCGGACTGGCGTGCGCGAGTTTCTGCTGAAAGCCAAGGCGCAGCAGCCGGAAAATCTCGTGATTAAGACGGGGGTGCATGTAACCCGCCTGATCTTTAAGAAAGACCAGGATACCGGCGTGCCGCGGGCCATCGGCGTGGAGGTCGCGGAAGGAGACCACCTGTATGAAGCGAGTCCGCTCCAGCCGGATAAGCTGCCGGGCGACAAGCAACGTCCGCAGTACTTTGCCAAGTGCGAAGTGATTCTCTGCGGCGGGGCGTTCAATACGCCGCAGATGCTGATGCTGAGCGGCATTGGGGATAAGCAGGAACTTGAAGAATTCGGCATCCCCGGCCCGCGCGACACGGCGGGCCTGCCGCTGGGCGCACCCATCCACCTGCCGGGGGTCGGAAAGAATCTTCAGGATCGCTATGAAGTCAGTGTTATCAGCGAACTGGACAAGGAATTCCCCACACTCGACAGCGTTACCTTTCGCCCCGGCGACCAGGATGACCTGGCCCGCAAGCGATGGCTGGAACACAAGGACGGCCTGTATCGGACCAATGGCGGTACGCTCGCCATCATCCGCCGCTCCAGGGCGCTGCGGGAGGATGAGCCCGAGCCAGACCTGTTCACCTTTGGCGCGCCCGCGGCCTTCCGCGGCTACTACTGGGGCTGGTCGCGCGAGCTGCTCCGGCCCACGCTGGGTGCGGCGCAGGAGCAGCGCAATCTGTGGAGCTGGATCATCCTCAAAGCCTACACGCATAACAACGGCGGCACCGTGAGCCTGCGGTCGGACAGCGCGTTCGACTGCCCGGAGATTTGCTTTCATTCCTTTGACGAAAATGCCGTTGATCCAGTGGGCTGGGAGAAAGACCTGGAGGCACTGACAGACGCCGTGGGTTTCATGCGCAAGATCAACAGGGCCAACGCGCAGTTTGTCAGCGAAATCCAGCCGGGGTCGGAACTGCTGGATAACTCGGACGAACTTAAGGACTGGATTAAGACGCAGGCGTGGGGCCACCACTGCTCCTGCACCTGCCGCATCGGCTCGGACCAGTGGCAGGCGGACACCGCGCAACTTACCGACAAGGGCGCGGTGCTCGACAGCCGCTTTCAGGTGCATGGGGTGAAAGGTTTGCGCGTGGTGGATGCCTCGGTCTTTCCGAAAATCCCCGGTTATTTCATCCTCACACCGATCTTTATGATCAGCGAAAAGGCGGCCGACTCCGTGCTCCAGGACGCGGTCTCCGATGTGTATCCCGCGCCGTTCGAGGCGGCGGAGGCGGCGGCCATCCGCGTCCGCCGCGCCAAGGCGCGCACCGTGCCGCACCTCGGCGTGCCGGCGCGCGACGCCGCGGCACTGCCCGCCGACACCGTGGGCCTTGCGCTTTCCGGCGGCGGCATCCGCAGCGCCACCTTTGCGCTCGGCGTGCTGCAGACGCTCGCGGAGCGCAACCGGCTGCGCGAGGTCGATCTGCTATCCACGGTCTCGGGCGGCGGTTTCATCGGCAGCTTTCTCGGGCGGCTTTTCACCCGCGAGACCGTGCGGCTGGCCGGCGATCCGTGCGGGCGGGTGCAGGATACGCTGAAGGATTCCCGCTCCGGCCCGGTCTGGTGGCTGCGCATGCAGGCGAACTACATTTTCGCAACCGGCGCGGCGGATGTGCAGCAAAATCTGGCCGTGTTCTGGCGCAATATTTTCGCCGTGCATCTGGTCATCGGGCTGCTGCTTTTCACGCTGTTCGGGCTGCTCGCTTGGCTGCCGGGCGCGGCGGGCTTTTGCTTCGACCACTTCGGCCAGTTCCGGCTGCGCGCTTTGCTGGAGCCGGTCTTCGGACCGCCGGTGGTGCGCGGGCTGGAGCTGTCCCCGTGGTGGTGGCTGCCGGTGCTTGCGCTCGCGCTGGGGGTGCTGCCGGGCACGCTCGGGTTTTGGCTGGCGCCAAAGGTCGGCTCGTACCGGCCCTACCCGTTTTTCGCGCTGCTCGCGTGGCTGGTGCTGGTCGCGGGCGCGGTGGCGGCGCTGCAGATTCCGCCCGGTCTGCGCTGCGGCGCGGGCGTGGGCGCGGTGCTGCTGCTGGCGTGGGTCTGGCAGGAGGCGGCGCGCTGGGGCGCAAAGCAGGGGCACGAGTCGGCGGCGGAGCGGCAGATCGGCTCGACCGTGCGCAACCGGCTCACCCGCGGGCTCGGCGAGGCGACGGTGATTTTCCTCGCGCTCAGTGCGTGGGTCGTGCTCGACACCTTCGCTGTGCTCTTTGCGCAGCGCACGCCGACCGCCGCGCTCGCTGCCGCCATGGCCGCGCTCGGGCCGCTGCTGCCGCTTTTGCAAAAGCTCGCGCTGAGCGCGAAAAAGGAGCTGGCCCTCGGCGGCGCGCAGGGTTTCTCGCTCACGCGCGCGGCCAATCTGCTCGGCCTCCCGCTCGCGCTCGGCCTGTTCTGGGCGGTCGATGTGCTCGCGCATCAGCTCGTCAACGGCTTCGCCGCCGGGGCCATTTTCGTGCTCCTGCTGACCGGCGCTTTTTCCCTCGCGATCGGGCGGGCGTTCGATTTCCTGAACCTCTCCTCGCTGCACGCGACGTATGCCGCGCGGCTCACCCGCACCTTCCAGGGCGCGTCGAATGAGGCGCGCGTCTATACCTCCGCGAGCAACGACGCGCACGATGTCAGCCTCGCGCATCCGCAGGACGATCTGCCGCACCACGAGTATCATCCCGAGCAGCAGGGCGGCCCGCTGCATTTCATCAATGTGTGCGTGAATGAAACCGTGGACACGGCCTCGGACCGCGAGGTGCGCGAGCGCAAAGGATTGTCCATGTGCGTGACCCCGCACGGCGTGAGCGTGGGCCGGCGTTACTTTGCCAAGTGGGCCGCGCCGGACGAATGGCCGCGCTGGCAAAAGATTCGCCGCTGGATCAACGGGCTCGACGGCGACGACCACAAGCCGCCAGCCGAACGCAAACTCACGGCCCTCGCCGCGCTGCCCGCCGGCACCGACCCCAACGCCTTTCACGTCCTCGCGACCAAAGGCAACCCGACCGCCGAAGTGGAAAGCCTCTCGCTCGGGACGTGGACGGCCATCTCCGGCGCGGCCTTTTCCACCGGCATCGGACGCGGCACGCGGCTGCCGCTCGCGCTCTTCATGGGGCTGGCGAATGTGCGGCTCGGCTACTGGTGGGATTCCGGCATCCGCGAGCAGGACCGGCCGGGCCGCTACCCGCTGCCGCTGTGGCGCAAGCTCAAGCGTTTTCCCGTCACGCTTTTCCGCATGCAAAGTCTGCTGCTCGCGGAATGGCGGGCGCGCTTCCACGGGGCCGCGCGCTGGTTTTGGTATCTGACTGACGGCGGACATTTTGAAGTCACCGGGCTCTACGAACTCATGCGCCGTCGCGTGCCGCTGATGATCGTGACCGATGCCGGCGAAGACCCCGACTACCGCTGGGGCGACCTCGCGTTGCTCACGCAGCAGGTGCGGATGGATTTCGGCGCGCAGATCGCGTGGCTGACTCCGGCGCAGGCGGGGGCGCAGCCCGTGGACTGGCCGGACTTTGCGCACATCCCGCCGCCTTGGATTCAGCAGTGGATCAAGCCCGACACGCTGGGTGCGCTCAAGGACATCAGCCGCACCGGCACGCACCACGCCGCGCTGGCGCGGGTGACTTACGATAAGTCGCCGGACACCGCCTGGCTCCTCCTGCTGAAGCCCAGCCTCGCACCCGGCCTAACCGAGGATCTCGTGAACTACGCCGCCGAAAACAAAGACTTTCCGCAGCAACCGACCTTTGACCAGGTCTTCGACGACATCCAATGGGAAAGCCACCGCGCCCTCGGCCAGCAGATCGCCGCGCGGGTTCTGCGCTGACCCCCGCATCTTATCCGTTAGTTACCTCGACTCATCACTTATGAGAAAACATCCGCACCTCCACTGCCTGGGTCTTCTGGCTGCCTTGCTGATCGGCGCCCATGCCTCCGACCATGCCGACCCGCTCGTCCTGAATCCGCTCAACCCGCCCAAGGACAAAGAGCCGCGCATCACCGACCTGCATGTGTTCCTGGACAAAGACCAGAACCCCAGCCTGCCGGAAGCCACGGCCCTGATCATTAGCTTCTGCGTCTTTCCCTCGATGCCTCCGCTGGAGCCCGCCAAGGACACCGACCCGGAAGCCGGAACCGTCACGCTGCCCTTGCTGCCGGAGTTGCAACCACCCGCCACAAAGCGTTACAAACTCCCGCAGTTCAAGCTCGCCCCTTACACCTACCGGGTCTGCCTCGACCTGCACACCCGGCTGGACTTTGCCAACGCCGGCGACCTGGCCCGCTACGGCGGCACCGTGCTCGATCCCGAGGACTTGGCCCCCGATGTCACCCTCGAATTTCGTCTGAATGACGATGCCTCATTCAAGCCGCTGGGCAGCGGGACGCGCTTCACCGGATTGTTACCCAGCAAGACCGCCAGCATCAAAATTCGCACCGGGATCTTCGACGATCCGTTCATCTTCCCGCGCTTCTTTCGCACCAATGTCATTGGCATCGTCGTCAGTCTCCCGCTCGACTGCTTTCCCGCGGGACAGCGGAACTTTCTCATCTGGGGCACGGCCAGCAAAAAAGGCCGGCAGATCGACCATGTGGGCCGCTCCCAGCGCACCCAGCTTTCGCGCTTCGACTACCTCAACACGCTGCCACCAGCCGAGCATGTGACCGCGATCAACCGTCATCACACCAATCCGGGGGTGCTATGGGACTTCGGGCGCACCTTTGCCTCACCACTCTTTGGCCGTCATCCCTATGACGCGGCCCCGGATGTGATGATCTTTAGGACTAACGAGCCGACTAAGTTTCCCAATGGACGCAAACTGTCCGACGACGTGGCGGCACTTATCAAGGAAACCGGCGACACCCAGCTCTGGGAAGCCTCCTACACCGACGATCCACGCTACCCGCGCGCGATTACGAACGATGGGGATT
The DNA here is from genome assembly GCA_025351065.1 of Chthoniobacter sp. Lineage (GTDB taxonomy): Bacteria > Verrucomicrobiota > Verrucomicrobiia > Chthoniobacterales > Chthoniobacteraceae > Chthoniobacter. The sequence goes on from JANXWQ010000180.1 coordinate 24,220, forward strand.
TCGTGATGAAAGATGGGCAGAGAACCGAAGTCGCCCGCAAGTTATACGGGACGGAGTTTCCCTACCTCGCCGCGCCGTGGACGACTGACGAAACAGCCAAGTATCCCCGGCCCTTTACCCTTGGCAAACCCAACCTCGCCGACGGCACCTGGCATACCTTGTGGGTGGTGGAAGTCGCGGTCATTGGCCTGCTGGTGTTACTTTTGCTGTTCACCGTGCGCTCGCACTTTGTCCGGTGGCTGCTCGTGGCGCTGGCACTGGTCGCGTACTGCCGGCTCCATTACGTGTTTGTGGCGAATGACCCGGCCATTATGGGTCAGGCTGCCAAAAAAATGGGCCGGCTGTTATGCGGCGGCGGCTTGATCGCGGTGCTGGCGCCGCTGTGGCTTTACCTGCTCGGGCGTCGCCACGGGGTGCAGAGCCCGCGACCGCCCGTGCGGCCCGCGGGCGAGCAGGGTCTTACCCTCAAAGACCGTAACTATGCGGGATCGCGCTTTGCCGAGGTGCGTGCGGCGGTGTTTGCCAATCCTTATTACAAAGTCTGGGGCGGGGCCGGTGAAAAGCCGCTGCCGGTTTACCAGCAATCCTTTGCCAGGGTCGTGCACGGCCTGCTGCGTTTCTGGAAACCGTTTGGCTTTTTCCAAGCCGTGCGGCGGACACTCATTTCGCGGGCCGACCTGCGCTGGGGGAACGATGGCAAGGGCGTCGAGCGGCTGCTGCACCCGATGGCCGTCTGCCTGACCGGCGAGTGGCAAATCGACGCCGCACCGGAGGGCAAGACCTACACGGGTTACTTCAAGTCCGGCAGCAGAGGACTGGTCATCGCGCGCTATTCCACCGGCGGCTCGAATCCGCTGCCCGGCAAATACCGTTCGCTGGCGATGGTCGGTAAGATTTATCCCACCACCGATCCCGAGCATGCGGAGTTAATTCAGCCGGCCAGCTTTGTTACGCAGGAGGACCTGGGCGGGTCGCTCACCGACTCGATCCGCGAGGCAGAACTGACTAACTCCCCGCCAGCGACCCCGTGGCGGCGCGGCAAGGGCATCTTTACCCTGCTGCTGACCGTGGCCACTTTCACGCGGGCGGAAAAGCAGCCATCCGAGCGGCAGCTCTACGAAATCGCCGAGCTGGGCAAGGGTGCCGAGGGTACTGTGTGCCCTAGGTTCCTGCGCTTCACGTTGAAGAAGGACAAGTTGCCGCCGTTGGTCGCGGGCTTGGACTTCCGCGATGAAATCCTCGGCCTCATTTACGATCCCGGCGACCCTCAGCCTAGGCATCCGCTGGTTTTCATCATCGAGGTATCCGACGAGGGGGAAAGGTCGGGCCGGTTCTTGCAGCGCGTTGAAGGGCAGAAGTGGACACCCATCGGCACGCTGACTTTTAAGGACGCCGTGGCGTCTTACAATGGCGACTACGTTATCCACTTCCACCACCCCGTCTGGCGCGAAGACCGCAACCAGCCCGGCAGTGTGACTCATCCTGAGTTAAAGCTCTGACCCATTGCCGCCGAGCCCGGCTTACTTACTTCCAAGGCATGTGGCGGCAAGTTCTGGGGAGCACACGCGTCCCGCGTGTTGGCGAAGGCGTCTCCGCCTTCGCGGACTTTGGCGGGGCTGGGTTCTGCGGGCGCGGAGCTCTTGCACGAGTGCGGCGCGTCGTCTGGGCAAGAGGCTCCGCCACGGCAGAACCCATCCCGCGAAAGTTCGTTTCGGCGAGACGCCGAAACCAACACGCGGGACGCGTGTGCTCCCCGGAGTTCCGCGTTCGCGCGCGCTGTAGGGGAAGCTGGCAGCTTCCCCTGCAGCGCGCGGCGGCGCTTCACTTCAGCGTCTTCAAATACGCAAAAAGGTCAGTCACTTGCTCCGGGGCCATCGTGTCGAGCAGGCCTTCGGGCATGATCGAGCGGCGGAGGAATTTCGCGGTGCGGATGTCGCGCTTTTCGATGCGGCGGTCGGGCGCGCCGGGCAGGCGGAGGACGGTGGCCTGCAGGTCTTCGCTGGCGAGGAAGCCTTCGACGAGGTCACCGGATTTCAGCTCGACGCGGTAGAGGCGGTAGCCGTTTTCCATCGCGGCGTTGGGCGTGATGATGTTGCGCAGCAGGCCCTCGACGCCCATCGCGCCCGCGCCGGAAAGGTTCGGCGCGAGGTTGCCGCCTTCGCCTTGGATCAGGTGGCAGGCGCGGCAGAGGGCGGTGGTTTCCTTGCCCTTCGCGGGGTTGCCGTCTTTGCTGGCAAGCGCGCGGTATTTGGCGAATTTCGCGTCGAGCGCCACGGCTTCGTCGGCGGTGAGGATGGGCGGAAAGTCGCTGGTCTTGGCGATCTTCGCGCCGGGTTGCAGTTTGCCCCACGGGCCTGCGCCGGGGGCGTAAAAGACGAGGCCGGCGGGCTTCGGCTGGGCCTGGTAGCTGCGGTCGAAATCGTTGCGGATTTCCTGTGCGGTGCGCATGTGATTCCAAAGGCGAAATTCGCTCAATGCGCCCGCGGTTCCTTTGCCCGCGCCGGTCCAGCCGAGACGGACGTTTTCGATTTTGTGCGGCGCGGGCTTCGACTGGTCGTTGTCGAGTTCGCCGTCCTGGTAGATTTTGAAGAGCCCTTTTTCGTCGCGCGTCACGGCGATGTGCGTCCAGATGTTTGGCACGACAGGCTTCTTCGCGACGATGGCGTCGTGAATCGTGCCGCCGACAAAAACATGCACGGCGCTCGCGTAGAAATTGATGTCGAGCGTGCCGGGCGCGCCGAGGAGGCCGTCGTTGTTGTCGATGCCGGGATCGAGGCGCACCCACGTCTCGACGGTGAACGGGCCGTCGAGCGTGACGCCTGTTTCGCTCCACGCTTCGGGGGTGCCGTTGAGCGCGAGCACGGGGCGGAAAAGCGCGCCGAGTTCCTGCATCAGCGCGGCGAGCGCGGCGTCGGCGCCGAGCACGGTCTGGAGTTTGTCGAGGGTCGGGCCGTCGAGATCGGTCTTGGCGACGGTGCCCGTGCGCACGGCGGCGACGACGGTTTGCGCGCCGGGTTTTGTGGTCGTGAGGCGGTCGAGCGCGCCGCGCCGCTGCGCGAGCGAAAGCTCGGGCCACAAGGCCAGCAGCAGATTCCCGGCCTGCTCGCTCTTCGACGAGGCGAGCGTGCTGAGCGCTTCATCGCGGACGAGCGGGTCTTTGGATTCGCGGGCGAGCTTCGCAAAAAGGTCGGCGTTTCCGCTGCCGATCTCGGCGAGCGCGCGCAGGATGGTTCCGGGTAGGGTGGGCGTCCCGCCCGCCGTAGCCGGCGTCCCGCCGGCGGCATCCCGAGGCGGGGTTGCGTCCCGAGGCGTGGTCGCGGGTGGCTGCGGAAGTTCGGTGAGGCGGGACGCCTCACCCGGCGGGCGAGACGCCCACCCTACCCGGGAGAGGAGCGCCAGGAGCGCGGGTTCGGTGGCGGTGAGGTGGAAGCCGGCGGCGAGTTTCACGCCGAGGTCGAGGCTCGCGGGGTCTTTGCTGGCGAGCAGCGCGGTGGCGGCGTCGGCG
>JANXWQ010000188.1 GCA_025351065.1 Chthoniobacter sp.
GGGGCGAAAGGACTGGGCGGACATCGCGGCGACGCGGCTCGATACCACGCCGGTTTCACCCGACCGCATGAGCGCCGGGATCGTCTTCGACTTCACGGCCAACCGCCGCGCCGCGCAGCTCGAAAACACCCTCGCCTTCGAGTTCAAGCACGTCCCCCGCGACACCGGCTCGACGGCGACCGCCATCCAGCAGCACCCGAATCCTCACGGCCTCAGCCGCGCCACCTGGCGCGTCGCCGTACCCGCCGGCCCGCCGTGCGTTCTGCGTTTCACCGCGCTGCTCAACAACGCGGACAGCCACGGCGCGGGCTTCGCGGTGAAGATCGACGGCCAGACCGTCTTCGACAAAAAGCTCGCCGGAAAGGAATCAGCACGCGCCGAAATCGACCTCGCGCCGTGGGCTGGGAAAGAAGCGGCGTTCGACTTTCTCATCAACCCGCTCGACCGCAATCAGTCCGCGTGGGCGACGTGGGTCGAGCCGCGGATCGTCTTGAAATGAGCCGCGCCTGATTGGCCGCGGCGCAGCTCAGTACTTCGGCACGCTCGGGTCGATGTGGTCGGCCCATGCATGGATGCCGCCCTCCACATTCGCCAGCTTGCTGAAACCGGCCTCGCGCAAAAGCATCAGCGCCCGCGCGGAGCGTGCGCCGCTTTTGCACTGCAGGACGATCTCGTCCGCGGAATCAAGCTCACTCATGCGCGCCGCGAGCTGGCCGAGCGGGATGAGCTGCGCGCCGGGGATGCGGCAAATGTCCCACTCGTACGGCTCGCGCACGTCGATCAGCTTGAAAGCGTCGCCGCGACCCAGCTTCGCTTTCAACTCCTGCACGGTGATGTGCGGGACGTGCGCCTCCTCTTCTTCCGCGGCCTTGGCCTGCGGGATGCCGCAGAACTGGTCGTAGTCGATCAGCTCGGTGATCGTCGGATTTTCCGAGCACACCGGGCACTTCGGATCCTTGCGCAGCTTGAACTCGCGGAACTTCATCTTCAGCGCGTCGAACGCGATCATCCGCCCGATGAGCGGCTCGCCGATGCCGATGATCAGCTTCACCGCCTCGATGGCCTGCATCACGCCGATGATCCCCGGCAGCACGCCGAGCACGCCGCCTTCCGCGCAGCTCGGCACCATGCCCGGCGGCGGCGGCTCGGGAAACATGCAGCGGTAGCACGGCCCGCCGAGGCACGGCGCGAAGACCGTGCATTGCCCGTCGAAGCGGAAGATCGAGCCGTAGATGTTCGGCTTTTTGAGAAAAACGCTCACGTCATTCGAGCAGTAGCGCGTGGGAAAATTGTCCGTCCCGTCGATGATGATGTCGTACGGCTCCGCGATGCGCCGCGCATTTTCCGCGGTGAAAAATTCGTCGTAAAGATCGACCTGCACGTTCGGATTGATCTCGCGGATGCGATCCTTCGCCGAGTTCAGTTTCTTGCGGCCCACGTCTTTCGTCCCGTGCAAAATCTGCCGCTGGAGATTGGAGAAATCGACCGTGTCGCCATCGACGAGGCCCATGCGCCCGATGCCCGCCGCCGCCAGATACAACGCGATCGGCGACCCCAACCCGCCCGTGCCGATGCACAGCACACTCGCCGCCTTCAACCGCTTCTGCCCTTCGAGTGTGACCTCCGGCATGATGAGATGCCGCGAGTAGCGCGCGATCTCATCGTTGCTGAATTCGATGCGCTCGAGGCGCGCGGGGTCGATGATGCTCTTGATGGCCATAGGAAAAAGGGAGCGCACCTTACGCACACCCGCCGGATTTGCAAAGCTGGGCGCGTGACATAAGCCCAACGCTGGACGGTCACGCAAACTTCCCCCTTTCTAAACGCGCCGTCTTCCTTCCTAAATCCCACCCATGCTCAACATCATCTGGCTCGTCATGCTCGTCGTCGCCGTGGTCGTGGCGGGCTTCACGGGGAAGCTGCCGGAGGTGACGAGCGGGGCGTTCGAGGGCGCGGAAAAAGCGGTGATGAAAGTCGCGCTGCCGCTGCTCGGGGTGTGGGCGATTTGGCTCGGGATCATGCGCCTGGCCGAGCGCTCGGGGCTGGTGCAGGTGCTGGCGGGCGCGCTGCGTCCGCTCATGCGCTGGCTTTTTCCCGAGGTGCCGCCGGACCACCCCGCCGTGGGCGCGATGGTCATGAACATGGCCGCCAACATGCTCGGCCTCGGCAACGCCGC
>JANXWQ010000195.1 GCA_025351065.1 Chthoniobacter sp.
CATCGAATGGCTGACCATGGCCCGCATCGTCCGCGGCCAGGTGCTCGCCCTGAAAAACCTCCAGTTCGTCGCCGCCGCGCGCGCCCTCGGGCAGAGCCATGCGAAAATCATCGTGCGCCATTTGCTGCCGAATCTCACCGGCATCGTCGTCATCTACCTCACCCTCACCATCCCCGCCGTCATCCTCGACGAAAGTTTTCTCAGCTTCCTCGGCCTCGGCATCCAGGCTCCGCAAGCGAGCTGGGGCAGCCTCCTCGCCGACGGCGCGCAAGTCATCAACCCCGTGAAAAGTTTCTGGTGGCTGCTCCTCTTCCCCGCCCTCGTCATGTCGCTCACTTTGCTCGCCCTCAACTTCCTCGGCGACGCCCTCCGCGACGCCCTCGACCCGCGCACCCGGCACTAGCTCGCGGCACCGCCGGTCGGCGGAAAAAATCCGCGCTCACCCCGCCGCCTCGATCGGCTCGATGTGGACGAGCACATCCGCCGCCGCCGGATTCGCCGCGCGGATCGCGTCCTTCACCTCGTGCGCGATGCGGTGCCCGTCCCGCACCGTCAGCGCCGCGTCCACGCCGATGTGGATGTCCACGTAAAACTCGATCCCCATTTTCCGCAGCCGGCATTTCTCCACATCCACCACGCCCGGCACGCCCGCCGCGACAGCCCGCACCGCGGCCTCGAGTTCCTTCGGCGGCGCGGTGTCCATGATCTCCAGCAGCGCGGGCCGCAGCAGCCGCCAGCCATTGAAGCCGATGATGCCGCACGTAAACAGCGCCGCCCAATCGTCCGCCTGCTCCCAGCCCGGCCCGCCGAGGATCGCGATGGAAATGCCCACGAACGCGCCCGCCGAAGTGATCGCATCCGAGCGGTGATGCCACGCGTCCGTCTTCACCGCGCTACTGCCAGTCTGGCCCGCGGCGGCGGACACTTTGCGAAAAAGCGTCTCCTTCACCACGATGACCGCGACCAGCACCGCGAGGGTGAAAGGCGCGGGCGCGTGGTGCGGGGTGATGATCTCCCGCACGCTCTCCACCGCCAGCCCGATGGCCGCGAGGATGACCGCGAAGGCGACCACCACGGACGCGAGCGGCTCGGCTTTGCCGTGGCCGTAGGGATGCTCGTCGTCGGGCGGTTCGGCGGCGACTTTGAGGCCGACCCAGATAGCCAGGGAGCCGAAAATATCGAGCGTGGATTCGATCCCGTCGGCGATGAGCGCGTAGCAGTTGCCGAGGACACCCGCGACGATTTTGACGAGGGCGAGCAGGAAATTCACCGCCACGCCGACGAGCGCCAGCCGCGCGCCCGCGCCGTAGCCGCGCGCGCGCCGAGCGTCGGCGGCGAGGTCGCTGATTGGTTTTGTCGGATCGGCCACGGCGCGGCATCGTAGGGGCATGAAATCGAAAGTCATGGCCATTGTTTTTCACGCGCACGGCGTGCCAGAGGAAGTCGCGCACGCCGAGGAAATCGAAGTCGCCGAGCCGGGCGCGGACGAGGCGCTGGTGCGGCTGCTTGCCGCGCCGATCAACCCCGCCGACCTCAATGTGATCGAAGGCAAATATCCGCTTCGTCCCGCGCTGCCCGGCGTGCCGGGCGTGGAAGGCGCGGGCGTCGTGGAGGCCGTCGGTGCGGACGTAAAAAACCTGCGCGCGGGCGACCGCGTGCTGCTGCCCCATGGCTACGGAACCTGGCGCGCGGCGGGCGTGGTGAAGGCGGAAAATCTCGTGCCGCTGCCGCCGGAAATTCCCGCCGCGCAGGCCGCGATGCTGCGCATCAATCCCGCGACCGCGCTGCGCATGCTGCGCGATTTCACGGAGCTGAAACCGGGCGGCTGGATTTTGCAAAACGCCGCCAACTCCGCCGTCGGGCACGCCGTCATCCAACTCGCGCGCGCCTCCGGCTGGCGCACCGTGAATGTGGTGCGCCGCGCGGAACTCATCGACGAACTGAAGGCCGCGGGCGCGGATGCCGTGCTGCTCGAAGGCGACGGGCTGCCGGAGCAAATTTCCGCCGCCACCGGCGGCGCGCCCATTCATCTCGCGCTCAACGCCGTCGGCGGCGACAGCGCGCTCCGCCTCGCGAAAGCGCTCGCGCCCGGGGGCACCCTCGTGACCTACGGCGCGATGAGCCGCCAGCCGCTGCGCCTCCCGAATGGCCTGCTCATTTTCCAAGACCTCCGCTGGCGCGGCTTTTGGATTTCGCAGTGGTACCGCACGGCCCCGCCCACCGCTGTCGCCGCCATGTTCGCCGAGCTTTTCGCCCTCGCGCAAAGCGGCGTGCTGCACGCGCCCGTCGAGCGCATCTACCCGCTCGCCGAGGCCGCCGCCGCGCTCGCCCACGCCGCGCAGAGCGGACGCGCGGGCAAGATCTTGTTCGGCGGCGAGGCCTGATTTTCGGCAAGACCCTCCGCATGACACGTCACCATTTCGTCTATCGCGCCGGCCAGTGGGCGCTGCTCCTAGTGCTGTTCGCCGCGTTCGCCGCGCTCATCGGCTTTGCGCATTTGCAGCAGGTGTGGGCACGAAAAGGCGCGCTCGTGCCGCACGGCGGGCGCTACTTTTTCCACCGCATCGAACTCGCTGTGCCGTCGTTCCGCCAAGGCGACGAGCGCTGGCGCGGCGACCTCCTCGGCCCGACCGAAAACACCCTCGGCGCGGAAGGCTGCGCCGTCGCCTCCGCCGCGATGGTGCTCGCCAGCTACGGCATCGACACCGACCCTCAGCGGCTCAACGCGTACCTGAAAACCAACGGCGGCTTCACCGAGCGCGGCTGGATGTACTGGGAAAAAGCCGCCGAACTCGGCGCGGGCCACGTCCGCCACGCCTACGAGGATTTGCCGTCCTACGAGCTGATCGACGCGAACCTCGCGCGCGGCAATCCCGTCATCGTGCGCCTGCGCCTGCCGTCGGGCATCACGCATTTCGTGGTCATCGCGGGCAAGGACGGCTTCGACTACCTCACCCGCGATCCCGGCTCCGGCGCGGCGAAGGGGCTCTATCCGCTGCGCGAATTTGGCAGCCCCATCGAGGCGCTGCGCTTTTACGAGCGGCTGTAGGGGAAGCTGCCAGCTTCCCCTACCGCTCGCGCGCTTTGCACGCGGCGCGATCCGCCGTAGAACCCCCCATCCCGCATGTCCCCGCACTCCGCCGCCCTCACCCTCATCCTCGATCCCGCGCGCGTGCTCACCGAGCGCGAAGACTTGCTGACCTACGGCTTTGACGGCACCGCCGCGATGAAAGGCGAAGCCGGGATCGTCGTCCTGCCGGAGACCGTCGAGGAAGTCGCCGCCATCGTCCGCTACGCCGCGGAGCGGAAAGTGCCCATCGTTTCGCGCGGCTCCGGCACCGGCTTGAGCGGCGGCAGCGTGCCGACGGCGGACGCCATCGTGCTGTGCCTAGTGCGCATGGATCGCATCCTCGAAGTGGACGAGCGCAACCTCACTGCGCACGCCGAGGCCGGCGCGATCACACTCAAAATCGCCGAAGCCGCGGACGCCGTCGGCCTGCTCTACCCGCCCGATCCCGGCTCGATGAAGATTTCCACCATCGGCGGCAACGTCGCCGAAAACTCCGGCGGCCTGCGCGGGCTGAAGTACGGCGTGACGCGCGATTACGTGATGGGCCTGGAGGTCGTGCTCGCCAGCGGCGACATCGTGCAGCTCGGCAACAAGTGCGTGAAAGACGTGGCGGGCTATTCGATGAAGGACGTGTTCATCGGCAGCGAGGGGACGCTCGGGATCATCACGAAAGTCCTGCTCAAGCTGGTGCCAAAACCCGCCGCGAAAAAAACGCTGCTCGCGACCTTCGC
>JANXWQ010000134.1 GCA_025351065.1 Chthoniobacter sp.
CCGAGCGCGTGTGCCAGAACATCGCGGGCGTGCTCAAGGCCAACGGCATGACTTTCGCCAACGTGGTGAAGACCACCGTCTTCCTCACCGACCTCGCCAGCTTCGCGGCAATGAACGCGGTCTATGCCAAATATTTCACCGCGCCCTTTCCCGCCCGCTCGACCATCCAGGTCGCCGGCCTGCCGCGCGGCGCGCAGGTGGAGATCGAAGTAACGGCCGCCGCCTGACCGCAATGACCAAAGAAGTAATGAGTGGGGAGCCGCGCGCGCGCTCTTCGTCATTCGCTCATTCGTCATTCCTTACTCATTGACTTATCCACTCATTACTCATTTTCCAAAATGACTGACGCCGAAGTCCTCGACCTTTTCCGCCAGACCCACGCGCTGCTCGACGGCCATTTCGTCCTGCGGTCGGGGCTGCATTCGCGGCAGTTTTTCCAATGCGCGCTGCTGCTCCAGCACACGCCCATCGCGACGCGGGTCTGCGGGGCGCTGGCGGAAAAAGTGCGCGGCATCGAGGCCGCGTGCGTCGTCTCGCCGGCGCTGGGCGGGATCATCGTGGGGCATGAAATCGCGCGTGCGCTGGGTCTGCCGCACATCTTTGTCGAGAAGGACGACGCGGGCCGGCTCATGCTGCGGCGCGGGTTTAAGATCGAGGCGGGCACGCGGTTCATCGTCGCCGAGGATGTGGTCACGCGGGGCGGGCGGGTGCAGGAGACCATCGGCATCGTGCGCGCGCACGGCGGGAGCGTCGCGGCGGTCGCCACGCTGGTGGATCGCAGCGGCGGGAAGCTGCCGGACTTCGGCTGCCCGTTCGTCTCGCTCACCCAGCTCGCGGTGGAGACCTTCGAGGCGGACAAACTCCCGCCCGATCTCGCGGGCACCACAGCGGTGAAGCCGGGCAGCAAATAGCCGCGCCGACGGGTCCGCGCGGCGGGGTGAGATTTCAGTTTTCACCACCGGCACTCCCACGTAACGTCCCGCTCCCATTTTCCAAAGACTCCGCGCGCACGCACTGACACCCGACTTTCTCCACCATGATCAACTGGCTCATCAAAAAGGTCATCGGCTCCAAAAACACCCGCATGATCAAAGGCATGCGGCCGCTCGTTGCGCGCATCAACGAGATCGAAGCCGAGTATCAGAAACTCACCGACGACCAGCTTCGCGCCAAGACCGCGGCGTGGCAGGAGCGGCTCGCGAAAGTCGAGGACTACGCCGCACAGCAGCGCGTGCTGGATGAGATTCTGCCGGAGGCTTTCGCCGCCGTGAAAAACGCCGCGCGGCGGATGGTCGGCAGCACTTTCACCGTCTGCGACCAGCCCTACACCTGGAACATGGTCCACTTCGATGTGCAGCTCATCGGCGGCATGTGCCTGCATCGCGGCATGATTTCGGAGATGGCCACGGGCGAGGGCAAGACGCTCGTCGCCACGCTCCCGCTCTACCTCAATGCGCTCTGCGGACGCGGCGCGCACCTCGTCACCACGAACGACTACCTCGCCCGGCGCGACGGCGAGACGATGGGCCAGCTCTACGGTTTTCTCGGGCTGAAAACCGGCGTCATCCAGCACGACCAGTATCCCGATTTGCGCCGCGCGCAGTACTATCACGACATCACTTACGGGATGAATTCGGAGTTCGGCTTCGACTACCTGCGCGACAACGGCATGGCGACGAGCAAGGAAAATCAGGTGCAGCGCGGCTACCACTTCGCCATCGTCGATGAAGTCGATTCCATCCTCATCGACGAGGCGCGCACGCCGCTCATCATCAGCGGCCCGGCGACGGTCTCGACGCATCAGTACGACACCTTCAAACCGCTCGTCGATCAGATCGTGAAAAAGCAGACCATGCTCTGCAACCGGCTCGCCTCCGAAGCCGACGCGCTGTGGGAGCAGAAGAAGACCGAAGAATTTGGCACCGTGATGTACAAGGTGAAACTCGGCCAGCCACGCAACAAAGGCTACCTGCGCGCGATGGAGGATCACGAAAAGCGCCGGGCCATCGACAAGGCCGACCTCTCCTTCCACACCGACACGCGGAAAGAAGAACTCTTCGCGCTCAAGGAAGAGCTGTTTTTCGTCATGGACGAGCGCGCGCACGAGGCCGACCTGAGCGAGCAAGGCCGCCTGTTTATGAACCCAGACGACCCGGACACGTTCGTGCTGCCCGACCTCATGACGCAGTTCGCCGAGATCGACCAAAACACCGCGCTGACCGACGCGCAGAAGATTGAGGAAAAGTCGAAACGCCAGGCCTTCTGCGACCATCAGGCCGAGCGCATCCACAACATCTCGCAGCTCCTGCGCGCCTACTGCCTTTTCGAGAAGGACGTGCAGTACGTGGTCGAGGAGGGGAAGGTCGTCATCGTCGATGAAAACACCGGGCGCAAGATGAGCGGACGCCGCTGGAGCGACGGGCTGCACCAGGCCGTCGAGGCCAAGGAAGGCGTGCAGATTGATCGCGAGACCCAGACCCTGGCGACGATCACGATTCAAAATTACTTCCGCCTTTACTCGAAGCTCGCGGGCATGACCGGCACGGCGGAGACCGAGGCCAATGAGTTCTCCGACGTGTATAAACTCGACGTCGCCGTGGTCCCCACGAATCAGCCGTGCGTCCGCCAGGACATGAATGATTTCATCTACAAGACGCGGCGCGAAAAATTCAACGCCGTGGTGAAAGAAATCATGACCGCGCACGGGCGGCAGCAGCCCGTGCTCGTCGGCACCGCGAGCGTCGAGTCGAGCGAAGTGCTCTCGCGCATGCTCAAGCGCGAGAAAGTCCCGCACGCCGTGCTCAACGCGAAGTATCACCTCCAGGAAGCCGAGATCATCGCCCGCGCGGGGCAACCCGGCAGCGTCACCATTTCCACCAACATGGCGGGCCGCGGCACGGACATTAAGCTCGGCCCTGGCGTGGTCGAAGTCGGCGGCCTCTACGTCATCGGCACCGAGCGCCACTCGGCCCGCCGCATCGACCGCCAGCTTCGCGGACGCTGCGCGCGGCAGGGCGACCCCGGCCTTTCGCGTTTCTACGTGTCGTTTGAAGACGAACTCATGCGCAACTTCGGCGCCGCCGACCGCATGACGAAAATGATGGAGCGCTTCGGCCTCGAAGAAGGCCAGGAGCTCGAGCATCCGTGGCTGAACAAATCCGTCGAGACCGCGCAGAAGCGCGTCGAGCAGCGCGACTACCTCCAGCGCAAACGCTCCCTCGATTTCGACGACGTGATGAACAAGCAGCGCGAAGTCGTCTATGGCTGGCGCAACGACACCATCCACAGCGACGAGCCGCGTCCCCTGCTCTACGAAGTCCTCGACGAAATGCTCCCGCAGAAAGTCATCGAGTTCCTGCCCGAGGACGGCAGCGAGCCCAAAGTCGAGGGACTGCTCGGCTGGCTCAATGTCACCTTCCCCCTCGGCCTCACCGCCGAGACCATCGGCTCCGACAAAAAGAAGCCGCTCGAAATCGCGCAGTTCCTCATTGAGCGGGTCAAAAAGAGCTACGAGTTAAAGTGCGCCCACGAGCCCGTCGAGGCCGTGAAATACCTCGAACGCAACACCCTGCTCAACGCCATCGACCGCCTCTGGCAGGAGCACCTTTACTCCATGGACTCCCTGCGCGAGGCCGTCTATCTCCGCGCCTACGGCCAAAAGGATCCCCTCGTCGAGTACAAGACCGAGGCCTTCGACATGTTCACGCTCCTCATGGACGCGATCAAAAACGAAGTCCTGCACAACCTCTTCCGCTCCACCGCCAACCTCGAATCCTTCGGCGCGTTCCTGCAAAATCTCCCGCAGTTCCTCATCCACGCCGACGAGACCGGCGCGCAGCAAACCGAATCCGGCGGCGGCACCGCCACCGCGCCGCCTTCCCGCCACGCCCTGCCCGAAGAGCCCGAGCCCAGTATCGCCGACGCCATCGCGCACCGTCCCGCTCAGGTCGATCCCACCAAAGTCGGCCGCAAAGACCCCTGCCCCTGCGGCAGCGGGTAAATGTTCATGA
>JANXWQ010000214.1 GCA_025351065.1 Chthoniobacter sp.
CCGGCGTTCTTCGAGATCGCGGAGAAGCTGGGCATGCCCTACTACGCGTTTCACGATCGCGACGTGGCTCCGCACGGGAAAACTTTGCGCGAGTCGAATGAATGGCTCGACACCATCGCCGCGTTGCTAAAAGCGCAGCAGCAGCGCACGGGGATCAAGCTCCTGTGGGGCACGTCGCAGCTTTTCGCCCACGCGCGATACATGCACGGCGCGGCCACGAGCTGCAATGCGGAGGTCTTCGCCTTTGCCGCGGCGCAGGTGAAGAAGACGCTCGAAGTCACCCACGCGCTCGGCGGCGAGGGCTACACTTTCTGGGGCGGACGCGAGGGCTACTCGTCGCTGTGGAACACCGACATGAAGCGCGAACTCGACCACCTCGCGAAGTTCCTCCACATGGCCGTGGATTACGCGAAGGAGATTGGGTTCAAGGGCCAGTTTTACATCGAGCCAAAACCGAAGGAGCCGACCAAGCACCAGTACGACAGCGACGCCGCCGCGTGCCTGAACTTCCTCCGCGAATACGGCCTCCTGCCCCACCTCAAGCTGAATCTCGAAACCAACCACGCCACCCTCGCCGGCCACTCCATGCAGCACGAAATGGAAGTCGCGGGCGCAGCGGGCGCGCTCGGCTCGCTGGACGCCAATACCGGCGACCTGCTCCTGGGCTGGGACACCGACCAGTTCCCGACCGACATTTACCTCACCGCGCAGTGCATGCTCACCGTGCTGAAATACGGCGGCCTCACCACCGGCGGCGTGAACTTCGACGCGAGGGTGCGCCGCGAGAGCATCGATCCCGAGGATCTTTTTTACGCGCACATCGGCGGCATGGACGCCTTTGCCCGCGGCCTGAAAATCGCCGCCGCCATCCGCGCCGACGGCCGCCTCGCGGAGTTCGTCAAAAACCGCTACTCATCATGGGACAGCGGCGTGGGCGCGAGCATCGAGGCGGGGAAAGAAAATTTCCGCTCCCTCGAAAAGCTCATGCTGGAAAAAGGCGAAGCCGCAGCCTGCCAGAGCGGGCGTCAGGAATTCTTGGAGAACCTGATCAACGAATTCATCTGAGCGGACGCTTGGGAGTTCGGGCGGTTTTGTTTTTAACGCAGAGACGCAAAGGTGCAGAGGACGCAGAGAGAAGGCGCTCGCTCGACGGGGCAACGCCACGCTCCTGTGCCAGCAATTAAACCCCTGCCGTCATTCTGAACGCAGCCATTGGAGGATTTGCGACAATGACGGAGCGAAGAACCGCTGACTGTACCGCAGACGGAGGCGGCGGGAGTGAACGCGCGCCATCCCTCCCGCCGCTTCTGTCAGCGATCCTTCACTGCGTTTCGCCCCCGCCTACGCCCACGGCGAAACTCCGTTCAGGATGACGGCGTTATTATCCGCTGGAGCGGAGCCGGCGATGAACCCGCTTCCCGCTAAAATTCTGCCGCCGCGCTAATCCTCCGCCTCGTCATCGTCGCCGTCGCTGTCTTCGAGCGGCGGGAGATCGTGCGAGCTGAGAAACTTGCGCTTGCGCTTAGCTGCCGGGAGCGGGGCCAGCGTCATGTTTACGCTGCGGCCCATGAGCTTTGGCTCGGTCTCGACGTGGGCCATTTCCACAAGGTCGTTTTTCACCCGCGCCATCACCGCCATGCCCAGCTCTTGGTGGGCCATCTCGCGCCCGCGGAACTGGAGCTGCACGCGCACCTTGTTCCCCTTGTCGAGAAACTCCTCGGCGTGCCGCAGCTTCGTCTCATAGTCGTGCGCCGCGCAGTTCACGCGGAACTTGATTTCCTTCAGCTTCGACGCGGAGTTTTTCTTGTCCTTCTCCTGCTTGGCCGCCTCGTATTTGAACTTGCCGAAATCCACGATGCGGCACACCGGCGGATTGGCGTTAGCGGAAATCTCGACCAGATCGAGACCCATTTCCTGCGCCCGGCGGATGGCGTCGGACAGCTTCATGATGCCGAGCTGCTCGCCGGTGGAGGCCAGGATCACGCGCACTTCACGGGCACGGATGCGGCCATTGACACGATTTTGAATGAGAATAGGGGACGGTTTTCTGTGGCGCGGGCGGGGAGCGCCGCTCGCGCGTAATGGTGGTTTCGGGGTTCGCCTGACTTGTGACTTCCGCGGGAAACTCCCGCGCCATCACGGCTCCGGCATCACCGCGCTGGCGAAAGCGTTTCGGCGATGAGGTTCGCGGGCTTTCCCGCTCTCCCACGCCGGGATGAAAGCGCGGTGCCCTCGCGCGGGCAAGGCTTATCTGGCGGTTCCATTCGCCGTGGCCGAAATGTCACCGGCGCACAATCTGCGGTTTATCCTCTGCGGGGTTCGTGTTTCGGTACATGATTCGCGCGCCCGCCCCGTTTTTCCAATGAGCCTTTTGTCCAACACCCTGACCAAAAAACTGCGCGCCCGCGCCCGGGCGCTGCGGTTCGTCGGCTCGGTGCGGCGCTTCGCAGAGCGGCTCAGCCGGCGCGTGACCGGACGGCAGCGCACGGTCACGGAGAGCCCGAATCTGCTGCCGCTGCTCATCCAGGTGCTCGCCGCTTTTTCCAAATCCGGCGGCGAGGTGCTGGAGGAGGAAATCGACTCCTCGCTCGGCTTCCTGCGCTACGACTATCCCGAGGCGGTGTACTCGGAGCTGCGCAAACTTTTCCGCCAGGCACTGAATGAAAACCAGGACCTCGGCGCGATGGCACTGAAGCTCGCGACGGAGTTGAGCATGGAGCGCAAAGTGATGCTCGGCGTGCAGCTCTACGACCTCATCTCGAAGGCCGGCATGGAGCAGCAGCAGGTGGTGAATTTCTACTCCTTCATGACGCAGCTCGGCATGGCCGCGCAGGCCATCGACATCGTCTATCAGCTCAACGCCGCGGAGGATTCCGACCGCACCGTTTATCAGCAGGGGCAGTCGCCGCTGGAGTCGCTGGCCTTTGGCGCAAACGGCGCGGCGGACGTGAAACTCAAAGGGCTCGCCGGGCCGGAACGGCTGGTGGCGTTTCGCTATCACGATCTCATCCTGCTGAAGAACCAGTCGGGCAAAGGCATCGTCGTGCGCGGTCGTCCGCTGGTGCCGGGCGCGTTCTGCCGCGTCTACACCGGGCAGCGCATTGTGCTCGGCGAGCAGGTGCTCACGTACGAAGACCTCGCGTATTATTTCAACGCGAAAAAGAACGTCTCGCTGACCCAGGTGTACCTCTCGATCAACGGCGACGATGAGGTGCATCTCGAAAAGGAAAAGACCCGCGAAGCCTGTCTGGAAGTGCGTTTCGGGCTGAAGGTGCAGGTGCGCGCGCTGAAAAGCGTGGACGCGCTGCTCAACGGCATCGCCCTCCGCGCGGGCACCACCATCGACGCCACGCTCGACGACCGCATCGTCTTTCACAACGACTCCGAAATGCCGCTCAACGACCTGCGGCGGCGCGCTCGCGCGCTCGGCGGACGCTTCCAGCTCAAGGCTTACAAGACCGGCTACCTCGTCTCGAACAACCCCTCGTTGCTCGACAATGACGACATCCTGCTCTCGCCCGGCACCAGCGGGGAGGTGCTGCTGAAAATCCTTTGCGATTACGAAAACCGCGTCGGCAAACTCGAGGTGCTGACCGCGCACCGGCCCATTCTCGTCGGCGATTTTCCGGTGAAAGGCAGCGCCGTTTTGCAGGACGGCGACACCATCCGCATCGACACCGGCCAGGTGCTGCGCTGCGACTTTGCCAACCGCATCATTGAGGAGGAGCGCAACATCATTTCCTCGCTGGAAGTGCGCGACGTCTCGCACGTTTTCCGCCGCACCCAGAGCGCGATGGACAGCATTTCCTTCGCCGTGAACCGCGGCGAAATGGTCTGCGTCATGGGTGCCAGCGGCTCGGGAAAATCCACGATGATGCGCTGCATCGCCGGCCAGCTTCAGCCCACCCAGGGCGAGATTTTGCTTAACGGCCAGCCGCTCTACGCCAGCCTCGAAGCGCTGAAACATTTCATCAGCTACATCCCGCAGGACGACGCCTTCGACGACCACCTCACCATCGAGGAAAACATCAGCTTCGCCGCGGCCATCCGCTCGCCGCACCTGTCGCGCCGCGACCGTGCGCGCCGCATCGAAGGCAAGCTCACCGAACTCGGCCTGAGCGAGCGGCGCGGGAACATCGTCGGCACCGCCGTGCAAAAGACGCTCTCCGGCGGCGAGCGCAAACGGCTGAACATCGGCCTCGACATGATCTCCAGCGCCGACGTGTTCCTGTTCGACGAGCCGACGAGCGGCCTCAGCTCGAAGGACAGCGAGCACGTCATCGAGATCATCCGCTCGATGGCGCACAACAAGATCGTCCTCGTCACCATCCACCAGCCGACCTCGAAACTTTTCCAGATGTTTTCCAAGGCCCTGCTCCTCGACAAAGGCGGGCGCATGGTCTTCTTCGGCACGCCCACCGAGATGCTCCAGTACTTTGCCAATGCCGAGCACCAGCAGCATTTCGGCACCGAACTGGGCGGCTGCCCCGCGTGCGGCACCACGCGGCCGGAGTTAATTTTCGACGTGCTGGAAACGCCCCTGCGCGACCTCTCCGGCGACGTCATCTACGAGGACAACGCCCAGGGCCATCTCGTCCCCGCGCGCCGCTTCTCCCCCGACTACTGGCGCGACAAATACGAGAGCTTCCGCCTCCTCCAGGACGTGAAGCAGGTCAACCTCCGCAAGCCCGCGCCCGCGCCCGCGCCCGACGCCGACGCCGCGCTGCGCAAGCGCAACCCCATCCGCTGGCACGACGAGTGGACGCAGTTCCGCACGCTCATGCGCCGCGCCTTCATGTCGAAAGTGCGCAATCGCGGGAACCTTTTCATCACCCTGCTCGTCGCCCCGGCGCTCGCCGCGCTCATCGGCTCGGCGCTTTATTTCACCGACGACACCTCGGACCGTTACACCTTCGCCAGCGCCTTTCACATCCCGACTTACATTTTCATCAGCCTGCTCGTCGCCATGTTCCTCGCGCTGATGAACTCCGTCGATGACATTATCCGCGACCGCGCCATCCTCCACCGCGAACGCAACCTCGACGTGCGGCTGCCTTACTACGTCTTCGCGAAATTCGCCACGCTCGCCGCCTTCTCCGCCCTGCAGTGCATGCTGTTTGTCTTAGTGGGTAACAAGGTCTTGGAAATCCGCGGCATGTTCTGGGAGTACTTTACTTACATGTTCATCACCGCCGCCAGCGGCACCTCGCTAGGGCTGGTTATTTCCTCGCTCGCCGCCGACGGCAAGACCGCGGCCAACGTCGTCCCCCTGGTGTTAATCCCCCAGCTCATCTTCGGCGGCGCGCTGATCAAGTACGAGGACATGAATAAGAACCTCGACATGATCTACACCTTCAAACGCTGGCTCCAGCGTCACCCCGAGGAAGGCACCGAGGCCAAACGCAACGACGACGTGCTGCGCATCCCGCTCATCAGCCGTTTCGTCGCCACTCACTACAGCTACGAGGCACTCGTCGTCGCGCAGGCCAAACGCAACCCGCTCGCCTACCGCCAGGAACTCCTCACCCGGCAGATGGATGAAATCGTCAAAACCCGCCAGCGCACCGACGCGGAGAACCAGCGGCTCGATGACTTAAAAGACACCCTCGCCCTGCTCAGCGGCATGGAGGGAAAGAACATCCGCGACATCGAGCGCCGCTTACAGTTGGTCGATGACGTCATCGACGGCAAAGCCCTCGACACCGCCGCCCTCCGCGGCGGCAGTAACAACCACGTCACCGCCGAGCGCCTTTACACCAACCAGAAAGTAACCGACCTCGTGACCAACGCCGAAGCCGTGCGCTACGACATCCGCCGCCTCGGAGCCGACGGCAAACCCGAGCCCAT
>JANXWQ010000236.1 GCA_025351065.1 Chthoniobacter sp.
CCTCGGCAACCCGAAGAAGACCTACGAAGGCAGCCTCGACGACCCGACCGGCATCTACCCCGATTACGTGAAAATGTGCGAAGGCTTCGCCATCAAATGCGAGCGCGTGATGCACAAGAAAGATCTCGCCGCCGCCATGCAGCGCATGCTCGACGCCGATGAGCCGTACGTCCTCGACGTGATGGTGCCCTACACCGAGCACGTCCTCCCGATGATCCCCGCCGGCGCGACCTACAAGGACGTCATCTACGAAGGCCGCCAGACGCTCAAGGCCGGCGACGGGCTGTAGAAAATCGCAGGCGGGTCGGGCTTGGAGGCTTTGGCAGATTTTATCACGCGGCAGTTGAGGACACCTTCGGGCTGCGCGAGGGTGCTCCGCCGCCAAATGTCCCTCACGTCCAAGCGACTCGCCTTTTTCCTCGCCGCCGCGCTCCTCTGCGCGCCAGCGGCGCGGGCGCTCATCATCTACGGCACGGGGCCGGCCGACGTGAACAACGCCCTCAACACCACCGCCCCCGCCAACGGCGCACCGTGGGCCAACGTCGTCCAGTTTGGCGTCAACAACGCCTCGGGCGTTTATCTCGGCAACGGCTTCATCCTCACGGCGAACCATGTCACCGTCGTGGACAGCGGCATCGTCATCAACGGCGTGAGTTACGATCGCGACCCCAGCTTCGCGCCGCTCCAGATTTCCGAGGCGCCGGACAGCGTCGATCTCAAGCTCGTCAAAATCATCGGCCTCCCGCCGCTCCCCGTCGTCCAGAGCCTGCCGCTGAATTTTTCCACCAGCAGCGACCTGAACGCGAACTGCACCCTCATCGGCTGGGGCGTAGGCAAGGGCGCGATCATCGCGAACCAAGGCTGGTACTGGGGCGACGACAGCACCCACGCCGAACGCTGGGGCACCAACCATACGCTCTCCAGCGCCGTCGCCGCCACCTACAGCGGTTACAGCTACGAGGCGCTGGAGACGCCCTTCAGCCGCTCCTGCCAAATCACCCTCGGCGATTCCGGCAGCGGGCTGTTTCAGAAACTCGGCACGGTGTGGAAACTCTCCGGCCTCACGACCACCGTGCTGCGGTATTTGGATGGTGCCGCCCAGTACGACGGGGTGCCGACCGACCCTCTGGATCCCACGACCTTTGGCGACCAGCCTGACGCCGCCAATTTTGTCCGCATCGCCAAATACGCGCACCTCCTCCGCTACGAAAACTGGGCCAACCTCAAGCTCGGCAGCGCCACCGCCGACGCCACCGCCGACGCTGACAAGGACAGCAGCAGCAACCTGCTCGAATACGCCTTTCACACCAACCCCAACTCCGCCTCCGCCAGCTCGCTCCCGCAGCTCGGCCTCGAGCCCGGCTTTGTCACGCTGACCTACACGAAGCTCCTCTCCGCGACCGACCTCAGCTACGTCGTCGAGCAGTCGCCCGACGCCTCCACCGGAAGCTGGACGCCCGCGACCGTGACCGGGGAAACCGTTGCTACCAGCGGCCTCACCGCGACCATCAAAGCCAAGGTTGCCGTCACCACCGAGCCGAAGAAATTTCTCCGCCTCAGCGTGACCCGGCTGCCCTAGCCCTCACCGCTCCGCGGCCGCCTGGTAAAAGCGCTGCCGGGCGGTGATGTCCTCGATGTATTTCCGCGTCGTCGGGAAATCGATCACGCGCATCAGGTTCTCCGCCCGCGCCTCGTCGCCGCGCTCCGTCGCCGTAATCCAGCGCTCCACGCGGGCGTGGCCGGCGTTGTATTCCGCGAGCGCGAAAGGCACCGCGTTGTCCTTCTGCTTCCAGCGTTCCAGCGCCTTTTTCAGGTACCAGGTGCCCACCTCCAGATTCGTCTTCGCGTCGAAAAGATCGGTCGGCGCGAAGTCCTCGATTTTCTCCGCCGCCGCCCAGTCCTGCGCCGCCGCCTCGCCCACCTGCATCAGCCCGCGCTCCCCGCTCGTGCCCACTTTCGACGGATCAAACGCGCTCTCCCGCCAGACCATCGCCTTGACCAGCAGCGGGTCGAGCCCGTGCTTGCGCGCCGCGTCCGCGATCAGCGCGTCGTAGGAGGAAAAGCGGCCCGTCGCCAGCCAGGATTGCAGTTGGTATTCCGGGTCGGGCGACTGCCACAGCACCAGCGCCGACGCCGCGAGCGCGGCGAAAATCAGGACGAGGCACAGCTTTTTGCAGAAGCGGATCATGGGGCGCGCGGAGTCAATCCGCGGGGTTGAAAAACTTCGACAAAAATCGCGCCCGCCGCATCTTCCGCGCATGCCGAAATTCGCCCGCGTGCTCGTGGATGACTCCGCCGGGAAAGCCTTTGACTACGAGCTGCCCGAGGCGGTCGCCGGCACGCTCCAGCCAGGCTCGCGCGTGCGCGTCCCCGTGCGCACGCGCACCGCGCTGGCGACCGTCATCGAGCTGCTCGACGAGACGGATGTGCCGGGCGTGAAGCTCATCACCGCCGTCGTCAGCGCCGAGCCGATCCTCAGTCCCCTGCTCCTCCGGCTCGGCGCGTGGATGGCGGATTACTACTGCTGCTCCATCGAGCAGGCGATGAAAGCGGTGCTCCCAAACGTCATCCGCAAAGCCGAGGTCGGGCACCAGACGCGGCTCTTCGCGCGGCTCGCGGGCGAGGTCGGCGAGGAGGAAATCAACGCGCTGAAAAAGAAAGCCCCGCTGCAAGCTGCCGCCCTCGCCTTTCTCAGCGAAGCGGGAAAGCCCGTCGCCGTGTCCGAGCTGACCGAGAAATGCGACGCCACCCACGCCGTCATTCAGGCGCTTGTAAAAAAGGGTCTCGTCCTCACCGAGACCGCGACCATCAACCGCGACCCGAGCCAGGGCGAAACCTTCCTCCACGCCGCCAAGCTCGAGATGAACGCCGAACAACTCACCGTCTTCACCCGCGTGTGCGCGGCCGTTGTAGGACAGGCTTCCCAGCCTGTCGGAGTGGCGCAGGCATCCGTGCCTGCGGAAGAGACCGCTGCTTCCGGCAGCCCCGCCGGACAGGCTGGAAGCACTGTCCCACACCGACAGGCTGGGAAGCCTGTCCCACGCCCCATCCTGCTCCACGGCGTCACCGGCTCCGGCAAAACCGAAATCTACCTCCAAGCCATCTCCCTCGTCCTCGAGCGCGGCCAGACCGCCATCATGCTCGTGCCGGAAATCTCCCTCACCCCCCAGACCGTCGAGCGCTTCAAATCCCGCTTCGCCGCCACCCAGCACGAAGTCGCCGTCCTCCACTCCCACCTCAGCGAAGGCGAGCGGCACGACGAGTGGCATCGCATTCGCACCGGCCGCGCCCGCATCGTCATCGGCGCGCGCTCGGCCATCTTCGCCCCGTGCGCGAACCTCGGCCTCATCGTCGTCGATGAAGAGCACGAGAACACCTACAAGCAGGAGGAAACCCCGCGCTACCACGGACGCGACATCGCCGTCCTCCGCGCGCAGATGGAAGGCTGCGCCTGCCTGCTCGGCAGCGCCACACCTTCGCTCGAAAGCTTCCACAACGCCCAGTCCGGCAAATACGAACTGCTCCGCCTCACCCAGCGCGTGGATGACAAGAAGATGCCCTTCATCCGCATCATGGACATGCGCATGGAGTCGAAAAAGAAAGGCTCCATCCTCAGCGAACGGCTCATCACCGCCATCAATGACCGGCTCGCGAAAAAGGAGCAGACCATCCTATTCCTCAACCGCCGCGGCTTCTCCACCTCCCTGCTCTGCGAGAAATGCGGCTACGTCTGCGAGTGCCCGAACTGCTCCGTCGGCCTCACCTTTCACCGCGCCGCCGGGCGCGTCGTCTGCCACATCTGCGGGCACCAGGCCGTCGCCCCCGCGAAGTGCCCGGAATGCAAAGACCCCGGCATCAAATACAGCGGCACCGGCACCGAGAAGGTGGAGGACATCGTCGGCA
>JANXWQ010000256.1 GCA_025351065.1 Chthoniobacter sp.
TCGATGAGAATGCTGTCGCCGAGATTCCCCGGCACCACCGCCGGCCCGCTGTCGCCGCCACGGCGAATGCCCTCGCGCGTGTCGAGCGTGAGCCCGCCTTTGATTTTTTCGGAGTCAGCCGCGTGGCATTTGTAGCACTTCTCCGCGAGCACGGGCCGGATCTTCTTTTCAAAAAAATCGCGCTGTTCCGCGGTGAGCGGCGGCGCAGTTTCATTGAGCGCGGCAAAGGCGGCTGCGGGTAGCAGCGCGAGGGCGAGGACGAGAAGCGTGGACGTTTTCACGAGGAACAGGATGATGGCTTTCCAACCCTGCGCGCAGGCCCGGGTTGCGTGCGAAGTTTTTCCGATTCCCTGTCCCAATGCGCCGCGCCGCCGCTGTTAAGCTCGTGAAGATCAACTCCACTCCACACCAAACCAACCCTCACATCCAACGACATGAAACTGACCCGCATCCTCCCGCTCGCCGCCGCACTCCTCGCCCTCGCCTCACCCGTCGCCCTCGCGGGCAAAGGCAAGGGCGCGGGCAAAAGCGACCCCGCCAAAATGGCCGCGCGCCTGGCGCACAAGGCGGCCAAGCCGTTCGACAAGAACAAGGACGGCTCAATCACCGGCGACGAAATCGCCGAGCTGCGCACGGCGTTCGAGGCTGACAAAACCGGTCCGCTGAAGCCGCTTGACCGCAATGCCAACGGCAAGCTCGACGACAACGAAATCGCCGCCATCCATTTCCGGAAACCCAGCGAAGGCGGCAAGAAAAAGAAGACCGTCTAAGCGCAGTCTTGAACGAACTCTGGCGCGCGAACTGCAGGGGAAGCTGGCAGCTTCCCCTGCAGCTCGCCGCCAGTGCGGCGGCGAGATTTTTTCCGACCACCATGAACCGCGACGCTGACCAGCCCCTCGACCGGAACAAGCAACTGATGCTGCTGATGACGCAGCACCAGCGCCGCATCTTTGGCTACATCTACACGCTCGTGCCCGACCGGCATGACGCGGAAGACATCCTCCAGGAAACCAGCCTCGTGGTCTGCGAGAAGTTCGAGCAGTTCCGGCCGGGCACGGACTTCGCAGCGTGGGCGTGCCAAATCGCGTACTGGGAGGTGCGGCGGGCGCGGCAAAAATTCGCGCGGGCGAAAGTGATCTTCAATCAAAAGGTCGTGGACGCCGTCGCGGAGACGTCGGCGGAGC
Source organism: Chthoniobacter sp. (assembly GCA_025351065.1). GTDB lineage: Bacteria > Verrucomicrobiota > Verrucomicrobiia > Chthoniobacterales > Chthoniobacteraceae > Chthoniobacter. The sequence continues at coordinate 1,185 of JANXWQ010000256.1, forward strand.
TGGCACCGCAAGCGACCGCGCGGCATGAGGCGCTGGCGAAGTGCCTGCAAAAACTCCACCCGCGCGACCGCGAACTCCTGCTCACGCGCTACGAGCCCGGCAGCGGCGTCGAGGCCGCGGCGCAGCGCACAGGCCGCTCGCTGGAGGCCGCCTACAAGGCGCTCGCGCGGCTGCGCAAACTGCTGCTCGATTGCGTGAGCCACCAGCTTTCCCTAGAGGGCGCGACATGAGTTTGCCCGACGACGAGCTGCTGGAGTTGAACGCGCTGTGCAACGCGCTCATCGACGGCGCGAGTACCGAGGCCGAGCGCGCGCGGCTGGAAAAAATGCTCGCCGCAGCCGACGACGCGCGCCGTTTCTACGTCCGCGCGATGACGCTCTCCGCGAGCCTTTTCGACTACGCCGGGGAGATGCAAGCCGATGCGCCCGATGGAGCGCAGGCTTCCAGCCTGCGGGAGTCCGACAGGCATCCCTGCCTGTCGAGCCCAGCCGTTTCGGCGGTCAGGGATGCCCTCCGGACATCGGCAGCCTGGAAGGCTGCCCCACGCATCGCTGCGCTCGCCGCCGCCGCGTGCGTGGTGCTCGCGCTGTGGTTCGGCTTTGCCGCGAAACGCGACGCGGCCACTGAAATCGCCGGCACCGAGCAGGAGAGCGACGACTCCGTGGCGCGGCTTTCCGGCGCGAAGGATTGCCGCTGGACGGGCGCGGCACTTTCGCCCGGCGCAGAACTGCGGCGCGGCCAGCGGATCGAGCTGGCGAGCGGCTTCGCGGAGATCACTTTCGACTGCGGCGCGCAGGTCACACTCGAAGGCCCGGCCTCGCTCGACCTCAGCTCCGCGTGGGACGCCGTGCTGCGCCGCGGCACGCTCAAGGCGAACGTGCCGCACGAGGCCATCGGCTTTCGCATCTCGAATCCGAGCGTCGAAGTCACCGATCTCGGCACCGAGTTCAGCATGGTCGCGGATGACGCCGGCGCGACCGAGGTCTTCGTTTTGAAAGGCGCGGTTGAGGCCGCACCGCGCGACGCCGCGGGCAATGCGGGCGACGCCGTGGTGCTGCACGAAACGCAGTCGCGCCGCTTTGCCCAAGCCGGCGGCACCGACGTGCGCGACCGCGAGGTAAAGCTGGCCAGGTTCATGCGCAAAGTCGCGCTCGACCGCTTCACCCGTCCGGCGAATTACGTGCATTGGACCTTCGACGAAGAAGCCGGCCCGGCGCTCGCGCCGGACGGTTTCACCGCGCAGCTCGAACCCGCCGGCGAAGCCCTCTCCGCCGGCACCCGCACCGAAGGCCGCTGGCAGCGTGCGCTCCAGCTCGACGGCAAAATCTTTGCCAAAGCGCCCTTCCCCGGCATCAGCAAACGCACCGCGCGCACCGTCGCCTTTTGGGTCAACGTGCCCGCCGACGCGCCGCTGCCCGAGGCCGGCGCGATGCTCGCCTGGCCGCTCGGCAACGCGGGCCGCGGCCTCCAGATCGGCTGGAACCGCAACCCGCTCGACGGCACGCTCGGCGCGCTGCGCACCAGCGCGGCGCGCAATTCGCTCACCGGCACCACGCCGCTGCGCGACGGGCGCTGGCACCATCTCGCCGTCGTCTTTTCGCCGAAGCAGAAAGCCGACGCCGCCCCGCAAATCCGCCAGTATGTGGATGGTCGCCTCGAAGTCCTGCTCACCCGCCGCGCCGGCAAACGCGCCCGCGGCACGCAGACCGAAAGCGCCGACCTCGCTGGCTCCGCCGAGGACGCGCTCTGGATCGGCCGCAGCCTCGCGGGCGGCGAATCTGCGACGCATTTCCGCGGCGCGCTCGACGAGCTTTTCGTCGCCGACCGCGCCCTCACCCCGCCGGAAATCCGCCACCTGATGACGCAAAACAAACCCCTCACGCCCGAGATCCTCGCCGCACAGTAGGGCGCGGTTTTTCCTACGGCGCGAGCAGTTTTTCCGCGGCCTTGACCTCGCCGTGCGGCGGGTCGGCGGGCCACTCGCGGAGCGTCCAGCGCGTGGTCAGCGTCGCGCCGGCGTCGAGGCGGCGGAGCGGGGAGAGGAGTTCGAGTTCCACGTATTCGCCGGGGCCGGGCAGGTCGTGGTGATAGACCTCGACGGACAGGCCCGCGCCGTCCGCGCCGTCGGGATACTGGCCGTCCTGCGGGTCGGCGCGCTGCACGAAAGCGAGGCCGTCTTTCACCGTCGCGAGGGCGGGCTGTTTCGCGTCCGCGCCGAGTTTGAAACCTTCGCCGGTGACGGGCTGCACTCTCAACAGCGCGGGCGACAAAACATGCACGCCTGTGCGCTCGCGCGATTTTGAAAATCCCCACCAGAAATAGTTGTCCTTGTACGGGCTCTGCGGGTTGAGCGGCACGAAGACGAAATCGCCCGGCACGGTCTGCGTGATGACCCAGACCGCGCCATGAATTTTCGTCCCCGGCACTTTGCCGATGGTGTGCGTCATCACGAAATCGCCGCCCGCGTCGAAGCCGTACTCCCGCGTGATGCGCGCGCCGCCGAAGTCCTCCCACGGCGTGCTCACCGTGCGGAGGCGTCCGCCGGGCAGAACCTCGGCGGTGTGTGCGGCGAAGTCGGGCGCGGGCGGCGGCCAGGCTTGGTCGCGCACGAGTTTCCACAGCGAATCCGGGCCGATGTAAGTCTTGTCGCCGCCCCACATCAGCGGCGGCTCGCGCCGTTCTGCGCCGGGCTCCCCGCTCCAGATGAAATTCGCGCCGCCCACGAGACCGAACACCGTCACGCGCCCGCCGAGCTTTGGCACCACCACGGCCTCCGCGCGTCCATCGGTGATGCGGTAGGCCTCGAGCTCGCGCCAGGTCGTCGTCGTCACCACCGGCTCGGCGGCGGCGGTGGAAAGCGCCAGCGCCAGCGCGACCACGAGCGGCCCGCCGGTCAGGCCGCGCTCATTCGCTTTCCAGCTCATAAAGCCAGTACGGCTCGCCGCAGCGCCAGCGCAGGATGTGCGGGCCGGCGACGGTCGTGCGCCAGCCGTCGGGATAGCGCGAGAGGATCGGGTGGGGCGGGCCACTCAGCCGCTCGACCGCGGTGATGCGGTAGCCCTGCTCGCTGCGCAGCACGTAGCCGCGCGCCACCCACTCGGCGAGGACTTCGCCACGATGATTGGTCACGCGCAATTTCGTGAACCGCTCCGAAGCGCAACCCGCGGTGAAAACGAGGGCGGCGAGCAGCAGGAGCAGGCGGGGAAACGTCATGCCGCGCAACCTGCCCGGCGCGGCCTGCGACCTCAAGCGCAGAACCGCGGGAAAATGAAAACGCCTTTCCGGTTTTGCCGGAAAGGCGCTTTCTCGTCGGGGGGTGAAACGTGGGAGAGGAAAGCCCGCTGCGCGCCGGGCCGCAAGGGGAGAGATGAAATATTTTTCTACCCGCTCAGCTCCGGGTCACGGCTTCGTCGAGATTGAAAAGGGCGCGGGCCAGGGCCGTCCAGGCGGCGCGGTCGGCGGGGTCGCCGGGGCCTTCGGGGGAGAGGGTTTTGGGGTCGAGTTCGCCGGTGGTGAAGCGGGCTTTTTGCGTGGTGAAAAAGCGGGCGAGGAGGGCGGTTTCGTCGTCGGTGGGCGGGCGGGTGAAGAGGCGGCGGAAGGCGGTGCGGATGCGGTCTTCGACGGTGCCGCTTTGCGCGGCGAGGGTTTTGCCGAGGGCTTGCGCGGCTTCGAGGAAGAC
>JANXWQ010000277.1 GCA_025351065.1 Chthoniobacter sp.
CTTCAGCCGGTAGTTTTTCAGCCAGATGGCGCGGTCGCCGAGGCGGATGGGGAAGTAGGAATTGGGGGCGGGCATCGGGATAGGGTGGGGGAGGGGTGGGCGGTCGGTGGGCTGGGTGAAAGGCGGGTCGGCAAGGCTAATGGGCGGACGCTCCTCTGAAAAGTGGGCGCGGTGCTGGGAAAGGTGGCACTAAACTTTTGAAAAGTAGAGCGAAACTTGTGAAAAGGATGGAAAAACGTGTAAAAAGTAGAGCAAAACTTTGAAAAAGGATTGGTAAACTTTTATTGAGTTTAGATCAACTTTTCAAAATAAGAACGAAACCTTACACAAGTGTTGAGAAACTTGCAAAGGGTGTTAAAACACTTCGATAAAGTTTAGCAAGACTTTATCCAGGTTGGAAGAAACTTTACCATAGTATAGCTAAACTTAGTAAAAGTTTAGGCAGGGTTCACGAATCATAAGGCGACCTTCGCGCCGAAGGCGCAGCCTCATCCCAGCCTGGGGCAGCGCCCCAGGAAATCGGGAAGGAGAACGCGCAGGGCTGAAAGCCCGCTTCATGCGCCGGGCGGAGGGGTCGGGCTTTCAGCCCTGGTCCCATTTCCTGCCGCAACCTGGGGCGTTGCCCCAGGCTGGGATGAGGCTGCGCCTTCGGCGCGGAGGGCTGCGCCTTCGGCCCGTGAGGCTGCGCCTTGGGCGCGGAGGGCTGCGCCTTTGGCCCGTGGGGCTGCGCCTTGGGCGCGGAGGGCTGCGCCATGCGTGAACAGAACCGAGAGCCTCTTTTGCTTCACGCGGCGCAATGCGGGCTGGCGCGCGGTTTCCGCCGTGCGGTAGGTTCGCCGCTTGCCACCCGCCGAACCCGACCACTACGCCACGCTCGGCCCCGACCACTACGCCACGCTAGGCCTCGACCGCCGCGGCACGCCCGCGCAAATCCGCGCGGCTTACCGGCTGCTGGCGAAGCGGCATCATCCCGACGTGAACCCCGGCTCGGCCGAGGCGGTGGCGCTTGCGCAGGCGCTGAACGCCGCGCACGAAATCCTGAGCGACCCCGCGCGCCGCCGCGCCTACGACCGCGAGCTTTCCGCCGCCGCGCCCGCCGCTCCGGCGCGGGGCGCAAAAGTGGAGCGCCACATCGCGCAGGACGTGCGGCTGCGGATCGAGGATTTCATCCGCGGCACCACCCTCGAGGTGCGCGTGAATGATCCGGCGAACCCGCACGGGCCGGAGTCGTATCAGCTCACGGTGCCGCCGGAGACCGCGGTGGGGACGCGCTTGCGCCTGCCGCGCGGGGAGCCGTTTGCGGGCGGCCTGGTCCTCCTCCGGCTGCGGGCGCTGCCGGGTTTTCGCTTCAAAGCGCGGGGCGCGGATTTGCGCTGCGACCTGCGGATCGATGCGCGGCGGGCGGCGCAGGGCGGCGGCGAAATGCTGAGCGGCGCGACGGGCGCACCGCTGCGGGTGTCCATCCCGCCGGGCGTGGCGCGCGGCGCCGTCCTGCGCGTGGCGGGCGAAGGGCTGCCGAAGCCGCGCGGCGGGCGCGGGGACTTGCTCGTGCGCGTGACCTACCGGCCCGAGGTGCGGGTCACGCGGACGGCGGGGCGGTGAGACGCGGCCCGCCGCAGCGGTTGCAATTCGTCCGCCGACAGACGAGCCTGCGCGCCCTTTTTAATGAAAAAATCCAAGCTGACCCCCGTTCCCGACCCCGGCGTCATTGAGATTCGCGGCGCGCGGCAGAATAACCTGCGCGGCATCGACCTCGACCTCCCGCTCGGCAAGCTGAACGTCATCTCCGGCCCGAGCGGCAGCGGCAAGTCGAGCCTCGCCTTCGACACGATCTACGCCGAGGGGCAGCGGCGCTACGTGGAGACGTTCTCGCCCTACACGCGGCAGTTTCTCGACCGCATGGACAAGCCGAAGGTGGATGCGATCCGCGGCATCCCGCCGGCCATCGCCATCGAGCAGTCGAACCCGGTGAAGAGCACCCGCTCGACGGTCGGCACGATGACCGAGATCAACGACTACCTGAAGCTCCTCTTCCCGCGCCTCGCCCAGGCTTTCTGCCCCGAGTGCCAGCGCGAAATCCGGCCCGAAACCGCGAAGTCGATCGTCGATGAACTCTACGCCAAGCACGCGGGCGAAACGCTGCTCGTGACCTTTGGCGTGCCTGTGCCCGCCGGCACGAAGCCGGCCGACTTTTTCGACTTCCTCAAAGCGCAGGGCTACCTCCGCGTCTGGCTCGAGGGCGACATCGCGCGCATCGACGAGCCGGTGAAAGTGAAGCGCCTGCCCGCCGTCGTGCCCGTCATCCAGGACCGCATCGCCGCGACCGCCGACAACCGCTCCCGCCTCACCGAGGCCGTCGAAACCGCGCTCCGTTTTGGCAAAGGCAAGATCGCCTTCATCCTTCAGCCTTCAGCCCTCATCCTGCCCTTCTCCGCCGGCTGGCATTGCGCGCACTGCGACATCGACATCACGCCGCCGTCGCCGGGGCTGTTCAGTTTCAACCATCCGCATGGCGCGTGTCCGACGTGCCGCGGTTTCGGGCGCACCATCGGCGTGGACATCATACGGGCACTGCCCGACCTCCCGCTGAGCATCGCCATGGGCGTGGTGAAACCTTTCCAGACCGAGAACGGCGCGCAGTGCCAGCGCGACCTGATGCGCTGCGCGCGGGCGAAGGACATCGACACGATGTGCCCTTTCGAGGAGCTGCCGCAGGTGGAGCAAGACTGGGTGATGTTTGGCGAAAACCGTGGTGCGCCGGGCGAGGAGCTGTGGCAGGACGGGCTGTGGTACGGGGTGAAAGGGTTCTTCGACTGGCTGGAAACGAAGATTTACAAGATGCACGTCCGGGTGCTGCTCAGCCGCTATCGAAGCTATACGCTGTGCCCGGATTGCCGGGGCGGGCGCTATCAAAAGGCGACGATGAATTTCCGCGCAGGGGGGAAGACGCTGCCGGAGTTGATGGCGATGCCGGTGCGGGAATTGAAGGGAACGCTCAACGCTCAACGGAGCGCGGATTCCACGACGGAGATGCTCGTGAATGAAGTGACGTCGCGGCTCGGGTATCTCGATGAGGTCGGGCTGGGGTATCTCTCGCTCGACCGGCCGACGCGGACGCTGAGCGGCGGCGAAGTGGAGCGCGTGAATCTGACGACGTGCCTCGGCGCGTCGCTGGTGAATACGCTTTTCGTGCTGGATGAGCCGAGCATCGGGCTGCATCCGCGCGACACGGGCCGGCTGATCCGCGTGATGCAGCAGCTCCGCGACAAAGGGAACACGCTGCTTGTCGTCGAGCACGATGAGGCGGTGATCCGGGCGGCGGACAATCTCGTGGAGATCGGCCCCGGCAGAGGCGCGGCAGGCGGCGAACTGGTTTTCAACGGGCCGCTGGCCGCGCTGCTCGGCGACAGCCGAGCGGTAGGGACGGCACTCCGTGCCGTCCGGGGCGAGCGCAGCGAGGCGGCGGGTGAGGTGGTGGCGACGCGCACGCAGCCCTCCTCGCTGCGCTCGCCCGCGGACGGCACGGAGTGCCGCCCCTACCCAGCTTCGCTGACTGCCGACTACCTGGCCGGGCGCAAGTCCATCCCCGTGCCGAAGAAGCGGCGGAAGCCGCGGGGCTTCATCTCGGTGAAAGGCGCGAAGGAGCACAACCTGCACGGCATCGACGTGGATTTTCCGCTGGGCGTCCTGGCGTGCGTCACGGGCGTTTCGGGCTCGGGGAAGAGCACGCTGGTTCACGATGTCCTTTACGGAAATCTGCTCGCGGCGAAGAACCTCTCGACGGAGGAAGCGCCGGGCGCGCTGAAGAAACTCGTGGGCGCGCACAAGGTCGAGCAGGTGGTGATGGTCGATCAGTCGCCGCTCTCGCGCACGCCGCGCTCCACGCCGGCGGTCTATCTCGGCGTCTTCGATGACATCCGCGAACTTTTCGCCAGCACGCCCGACGCGGTGACGCACGGCCTCACGGCGAGCGCGTTTTCTTTCAACTCGGGCGTCGGGCGCTGCGAGCGTTGCGGGGGGATGGGGTTCGAGAAAATCGAGATGCAGTTTCTCAGCGACGTTTTCATCCGCTGCCCGGAGTGCGAGGGGAAACGGTATCAGGCGCAGGTGCTGGAGATTCGGTTCGCGGAGAAATCCATCCACGATGTGCTGCAACTGACGGTCAGCGAGGCGATCCGCTTTTTCTCCGATCTCGGCGAAAAGAAAATGGTGAAGCCGCTCGTGGTGCTGGAGGAAGTGGGGCTCGGCTACCTCGCGCTCGGGCAGCCGCTGAACATCCTCAGCGGCGGCGAATCGCAGCGGCTGAAGCTCGTCGAGCGGCTGACGAATCAGCGCAAAGAAAACTGCCTGCTCATCTTCGACGAGCCGACGACCGGGCTGCATTTCGACGACGTGGCGCTGCTCA
>JANXWQ010000289.1 GCA_025351065.1 Chthoniobacter sp.
GGCACATTGCCCGCCATGATCGCATAGCCGACCGCGGCGATGCGCTGGTCCGGCGTGAGAAGCTGCGAGCCGTGCGTGCCGTCGTTGAACCACACGCGGAGCCGCACGTCGGGATTCGTGAAGACGGTGGCGGGGACGACCGTCATGTTCGCCAGCGTCGCATCGCCGAGCAGCACGGAGTAAAGGCCCTTGGCGACGGTGAGCGTGACCGCCGCTGTGGGCTCGGTGCCGTCGAGGTGGGTGCCGTCGTTGGTCCAGTAGGCGGTGGTGCCGTTCGTGTTCACGAGGGCGAACTTGAACGCGCCGGAGCCGTTGAAATTGGTGGTGCCGACGGCGACACGGCCCTGGTAGTTGAGGAGCTGCGGCACCTGGGCCGAGGCGGTGAAGCCAAGCGCCAGAGCGCCGAGCAGGAGGAGTGTGCGGAGTTTGTTCATGGGAAGGGACGCTGCGAATCGCCGCGAGCGTTTGCCTCCTCCACCCCGCTGTCGAGCGCTAATTTTCCGCCGCGCATCCGCTCGCCAAGCGGCGGTGAACCCCATTAGCGTCCGCGCATGGCCTATTCGTCGTTCACCGAATTCCTCGCCGCGCTCGAACGCGCAGGCGAGCTGCGGCGCATCGCCGAGCCGGTGGCGACGGAGCTGGAGATCACGGAATGGGCCGACCGCGAAATGAAATCGCCCGGCGGCGGGCAGGCGCTGCTTTTTGAAAAGCCGACGGTCAACGGCGCGGTGTCCCCTTTCCCGCTCGCGATCAATACGATGGGCTCGCGCAAGCGCATGGCGCTGGCGCTCGGTCTCGGTGACGTGGGCGAGCTGGCGCAGCAGATGCAGCTCATTTTGAAAGCCAAGCCGCCCACTTCGCTCAAGTCCGCGTGGACGCTCGCCATGCAGGGGCTCGGGCTGCTGCACGCGCGGCCGAAGCAGGTGCGCGGTGGGCCGTGTCAGGAGGTGGTTCATCGGTTCGAGGAAAACGCTCAACGCTCAACGGAACTGCCGACGCTGCTCGACCTGCCGATCCTGCAATGCTGGCCGCAGGATGGCGGACGCTTTATCACCTTTCCCTGCGTCCACACGCGCGACCCGGACACCGGCGAGCGCAACCTCGGAATGTATCGCATGCAGGTCTATGATGAGCGCAGCACGGGGATGCACTGGCAGGTTCACAAGGTCGGCGCGCGGCATGGGAAGCGGTATTACGAAAGGGGCGAGCGCATGCCGGTGGCGGTCACGCTCGGCGGCGATCCGGCCTACATTTTCGCCGCCACTGCGCCGCTGCCGGACGGGCTCGATGAGATTTTGTTCGCCGGTTTCATCCGCAAAAAATCCGTCGCGCTGGTGAAGTGCGTGACCAACGACCTCGAAGTCCCTGCCGACGTGGACGTGGTGCTCGAAGGCTACGTCCAGCCCGGCGAACTGCGGCCCGAGGGACCCTTCGGCGACCACACCGGCTTCTACACGCCGGTCGATGACTACCCCGTCTTTCACCTCACCGCGATCACGCACCGGAAGGATGCCGTATATCCCTGCACCGTCGTCGGCATTCCGCCGATGGAGGACTTCCACATGGGCTCGGCCAGCGTCGCGATTTTTCTCCCCGTCCTGCAAATGAACTTCCCCGAAATCGTGGACATCGCGCTGCCGGCGGAGGGCGTTTTCCACAACCTCGTCTTCGTCAGCATCCGCAAACAATACCCGTGGCAGGCTTACAAGATCATGCACGGCCTGTGGGGCATGGGGCAGATGATGTTCTCGAAATACATCGTCGTCGTGGACGCCGACTGCGACGTGCATAACACCAGCGAGGTCTTATTCCGCCTCTGCGCCAACACCGACCCGCAGCGCGATTCCACCTTCGTGAAAAGCCCGTGCGACGCCCTCGACCATGCGCCCACCGTGCCGTGCATCGGCTCCCACATGGGCCTCGACGCCACGCGCAAACTCCCCGGCGAAGGCCACACCCGCGGCTGGCCCGCGCTGGTGAAAATGCCGCCCGCGGTAAAGGCGCGCGTCGATGCGCTGCGCGGGCGGTAGGGCACCGGTCGCGCGCACATGGCGCTTGCCACCGGCGCCCGCGTCTCCTAGTTTCCGCGACCTGAAAAAAAGCCGGCGTGGCGAAATTGGCAGACGCGCTAGACTCAAAATCTTGTTCCCGCAAGGGAGTGTCGGTTCGACCCCGACCGCCGGTATCTCTGGAAAGCTGATGGATAAAGGATTCGCGGGCGGTGAGCGGAAAACCATTCCGACTCATTCGAGCAGATGGAAACGGGTATTCGCTTGAAAAATTAGCGAAATTCGCTAATCGCTTCTCGCCAAGAACTCACCCATTTACGCCGTCTATCCATGCTCAGAAGGTGCCGGGCGCTACAAATTTGTGGTTCGTGGTCGGCTCGGCGGGAAATACGTGAGGAAATATTTCCCGACGAAACGGGAGGCGGAAACGTGGGCTGAGATCAAGAATATCCAGGCTCGTAATCAGGGTCTCGAACATGCCGGATTTTCGTACCGCTGCCGCAATCATCGTGGAATAATATTTGGAACGAGACAGCCGAGCTGACTTCAGGGTGCGATCCCACGATATGCTGCTCATTATTGCCATTCTGCTGGTGCTCTTTTGGGGTGGCGGCCTCGCATTTCACGTTGCTGGAGGTCTGATTCACATCCTGATCGTAATTGCTTTGATCATGTTCATTCTCCACTTCGTTCGTGGCGGAAAGAGGGTTTGAAGGAGAATATGGGAGATCGCTCACCAAAAGAAGTGCGTAAGAAAGCTGTGCAAAAGCATCTCAAAGACGACGAGGTGCAGCACAGCAAGGAACTGCTCACTGAAACCCTGCACCATCCGACTTCCGGCCATACTGCTACGCCCAGCCATCCAACGACCTCGGATGAACCAGGGGAGATCAAAAAGGATTAACGGCGTCCATCGCAAGGATGCAGCCGAGCCGATTTAAGATCACGCGATGGAAACCAACTCCGACCTCCGCCTAACCGTCGATGAACTGATCCAGACGTGTAGAGATGGTCAGGAGGGATTTCTCACCGCCGCCGAGAACATTGACGATCCTGAAGTCAAAAGAGTCTTCCACGAACTCTCTCTGCAACGCGCAAAGTTCACGGGTGAATTGCAGAGCGTTTCACACCACCTAGGCGAAAGCAAACCTGAGAACAATGGAAGCGTGGCCGGCGCAATGCACCGTAGCTGGATCGATTTGAAGGCAGCGGTGGAGGGCAAGGATGTGCATGGCATTTTGGTAGAGTGCGAGCGCGGCGAGGACAGCGCGGTGGGAGAATACAAGAAGGCGCTTGAACTCGACCTGCCTGCTAATCTTCGGGAGATCATCCTTCATCAATTCACCGCGATCCAATTTGCTTATGATCGGGTTCGAGAATTGCGGGATGAGGGCGTGCGTTGGTAATCACGTCAGTACCCCCGAAAAAATATCATTTCCCAGACGGCCAGCATGCTGGGTAAATCCGTAAGGCTTTAATGCTCATGTTTTGGCCCATTGCCGTTCCGGTTCTTGCCCTGGTTTGCCTTGCGGCCATTGCGATTTGGATAATCCTCAGGCAGGCGGAGTGGCCTCGACCTCCAGCAATGCCTTAGCTACGGCGGGATTGGAGGAGAGCGAAGATAGATTTCGCCGTCGCGACAGTGCAATTTAATACGGTCATCCGAGCGTCAGGCGACGATACTAGATTGAAGCTTAATACCACACCTATGAAAAAACTCCTCCTTTATACTGTTGCCGCGTCCGCTGTCTTTGCTCTTGCCGCGTGCGAGGAAGATGAACGCCACTCGCATGATCACCATCATCCGGCGTATTCTTCCACGACTACGACCGAGGAAACTACCGTGCATCAAGCCGCTCCGACAACTTCCACTACGGTTCGCACCTACTAGGCGGATTGAGAGCGCGATTCGCGGTCACTCCCGATGTGAAGGATGCCCGCCGGGTGGGAGATCGGTCATTGAAATGGATCGCCAGTTACAATCTCTGCAAAGGACTGCTGCTGCTGACGCTCGGGCTGGGCTTTCTGGGGTTTCTGCACAAGGATGTGGACACCATCGTTGGGAACTGGCTCAGTTCCCTCGATGTGAGCCTAGAGGACGATCATGTGGCGGCGCTTCTCGTGCGGCTCGATCTGGTGACCGACAAGCAATTGAAAGTTTTGAGCGGCATCGCGTTCCTCCTCGGTGGTATTTTCGTCACCGAGGGCATTGGACTTCTTTTCAAACAGCGGTGGGCCGAATTCCTCACCGTCGTCGTCAAGGCCTCGTTCATCCCCGTGGAAGTGTTTGAATCGTTCACGCACTTCGGGCCAGCCAAGATTATCCTGCTCGCGGTGAACGTCGTGATCGTGTGGTTTCTAATGCGAATATTGAGAGAAAGAGCGCACCGATGAAAACGTGACCGTCGGGAGCCTTCTTGCTTTTACGAAACCTCGGTGCTCATCTCGGGCATGAGAAAAGTCCTAAAGTCCGGTCAGCAGCCGCTCGAAATCAAACCGCAGGAAAAATCGGTGTGGATTTGCATGTGCGGTCTCTCGAAAAATCAGCCCTTTTGCGACGGATTACACAAGAAGATCGTCGGTGAGGAAGACGGAAAAACCTACGAATACGATGCTGAAGGGCAGCGCAAGGAGGTCTGAGATTTGGAGCAATTAACATCGGTCATCAGCGTCCATTCTTTTTTAGTTCCAACGAATCCTAGCTGAATTTAACCGGCGAAATCGTTGGAGTCCATTTTTTAGTGGACGTCGTGGGGCAGGGATGGACGCTCGAAATTAGCGATGAATTAGCGAATTCTTGACGCGCCCGTGTAAATCTGAAGACCCAAAATCTTGTTCCCGCCAAGGAGTGTCGGTTCGACCCTAACCGCCGGTATTTTTCGGTCAGCGCGGCTGGGCGGCGGGCGGGAAAAATACCGAGTTGCCCGACTATCCAAGGTTACGGAAAAGTCGCATTTTCGCCCCATGCTTTTGTGGCCTGTGGCAGTTCCCATTTTTGCGCTCGGCGTCCTGGCGATCATCGCCTTTGTAACGACGCGCGAGTAGCGCCCGCGCCGCAGCGATTCGCCGCAGCGGGCATGGACAGCGGCGGCTTCCGGGTGCAAAAGGGGCGTCACAAACGTGCGACTTTTCCGTGACGATCCGCAGACTGTGAGCGATTCCCTGACTTCCGTGAGGCGGCCCGTGGCTTTGGTGTGGGTGGGTTTCTGGCTGGCGCTGGTGCTTATCGGGGCAAAGGCGGTGTCGCTGGGCGTGCCGGAGACGTGGGGCTGGCCGCTGGAGCTGGCGCGGGTGTCGTTTCGCGATGTGCTTTTTGCGCTGGCGCTCGGTGGTGTCGGCGAGATTTGCGCGGCGGCGTGCAGGCGGCAGCCGCGGCTCGCGGGCGCGGTGCGGGTGGGCGTGGTGGCGGTGGCGGCGGGCTGCGCGCTGTTCAGCGTGGTGGCTTACGGCGTGTTCGAGTCGCTGGATCGTCCGCTCAGTTTCGACCTGCTGCGGCTGATGCGCGGCGCGGCGGTGAAGTCGTCCATCACCGACCGGCTGACGTGGCCCATCGGGCTCGCGATGGTGGCGGTGCCGGCGGTTTTTTTCGCGGTGGCGTGGCGCGGTTCGCGGCGGCGCGTTTTTGCGCCCGGACTCGTCGGCTGCATGGGCGCGTGGGTCGTGGTGGGTGCGCTGCAGAATCCCGCCGCCGGGCTCGGGCGCAAGGCGCAGCGGCTGGTGCTGAGCCCGCATGTGGAACTCCTGCGCTCGACGCTGGTGGGGGTCGCCGGCCGCCGTCATGGGGAATTGCCGCGCGAGTTTTTGCCGGAGGATCAGGACGAGTTGCAGCCGTTTGGCAATCGCGGCGCGGCTCCGCGCACGGGCTTTCAGCCGCCGGCCAATGTGGCCCGTCCGCACAATGTCATCGTGGTGATCCTGGAGTCGGTGGGGACGAAATATCTGAGCCTGTACGGCAGCCGCTACGCGACCACGCCGCACCTCGCCGAGGAGGCAAAGCACGCGCTGGTTTTCGACAATGTTCACGCCCATGCGCCGTACACGTTTTGCACTTTCATGGCGGTGAATTTTTCCATCTACCCCGGCCTGCCGTGGTGCTATGCGCCTGGTGGACGCTCGCCGGACGGCGGGCCGCACAGTCTGCCGCCGACGCTGGCCGCGGTGCTCCAGCCGCGCGGTTGGCGCACGGCCTATCTGCACAATGGCGACATGGATTGGGGCGGGGAAAAAGTGCTGCTCACGGGCGCGGGCTACGACACCGTGGAGGACTACCACGATTTCAAAGCGCCGGAACTCACGTCGTGGGGCGCGGAGGATCGCTACCTCATCGACCGGCTGATCCAGTGGATCGATGAAAAGCCGGGGCAGCCTTTTCTCGCCTACTGCTGGACGGATCAGACGCACAATCCTTACGTGCGGCGACCCGGTTCGCGGAGCGTGGATTTTTTCCAAGGCCAGCCGCCGCCGGCGCATCGCGAGGCGCTGGGAAAATATCTCAACGTGCTGCACGAGACCGACGAACATCTCGGGCGGCTCTTTGCCGCGCTGCGCGCGCGCGGGTTGGCGGACGACACGCTGGTCGTGGTGACGGGCGATCACGGCGAGGCGTTCGCCGATCCGCACGACCAGCAGGGGCACGGCTTTTCCATCTGGCAGGAAGAGGTGAATGTGCCGTTCATGGTGTGGAATCCGCGGCTGTTTCCCGAGGGCCGGCGGGAGCCCGCGGTCGGCGGCCATGTGGATTTGAATCCGACGGTCGCGGACCTCGTGGGCGCGGAGGTGCCGGATGCGTGGCAGGGCCACAGCCTGTTCGCGAGCGGGCGGCCGGAGCGCACGTTTTTCGTGGCGAGCGTGGACGACTACCTCCTCGGCATCCGCGAGGAGCGGTGGAAATACATCTTCGAGGCGACCAGCGGACACGAGTCGCTCTTTGACCTCGCCGCCGATCCCGGTGAGCAGCGCAACGTGCTCGCCGCCGAGCCCGCGCGCGTGCGCCGCCTGCGCCAGCGGCTCGCGGCGTGGATCGCGTTTGAGGAGCAGTTTCTCGCCGCACCCGCCACAGCGGCGGCGGCGCGGTAGCGGGCCGCGCGGCTACTTCACGCCGGGCGCGGGCGGCGCGGTGATGACGCGGATTTTCAAATTCCGAAACGCCACCTCGTCGCCCTCGTCGAGCAGTACCAGCGGGCCTTTCAGTTTCGTCCCGAATCCCGGCGGCACCCGCGCCCGGCTCGCCAGCACCGCGCGCTGCAGCTCCGGGCTGCCGAGCGTGTACTCCAGCACCTTCGCGCCATTGAGCCAGTGCTCGACGCGGGTTCCCTCGACCACGACGCGGCTCTCATTCCACTGCGGCGGCATGTGGTACTCTTTGTTTTCGCCGGGCGCGAGGATGCCATAGAGCGCGCCGGTGCGCTTGATGGGCCCGCCTTTCAGCCCGTCGGGATGATGCATGTCGTCGATGAGCTGGTACTCGTGCCCCGTCGCCTTTTGCATGTAGCCCGCGTGCGCGAGATAGAGCACGCCCGAGTTGCACGACACGCCCGTGCGCCACTCGAATCGGAACTCGAAATCCGTGTACGCCTCCGCCGTCGCGAGATCGCCGCCGGTGATTTTGCCCATCTGCTTGATCTCCTTCGGCAGCGTCAGCGCGCCCTCCTCGATCTTCCACCCAGCCTTGAGAAAATCCGGATTTTTCAACCCACGAAAACCCGCCGCCGTCTTGCCGTCGAACAGCAGTTTCCACCCCGCCGCCTGCTCCGGGGGCGTGAGCACATTGGCCTCATCGGCCAAGGCGGACGCGCCCAGCGCGAGCGCGGCGGCGAGAAAAGCGCGGCGGAAAAACATGCCCGCGAAACTAGCGGGCGCGTGGCGCGTTTCGAGCGAAAAGCACCGCGCCTACCACAGCCCCATCGCCACCAGCCGCGCAAACGCCGCGAGGGTATTCGCGTCGCGGATTTCCCCGCTCGCGATCATCCCCCGAAATTCCTCCCGCGAAAACGCCCGGCACTCCGTGATGGCCTCGCTCGCATCCGGCGCCCGGCCCTGCGCGCCCGGCACCACGGGCCGCGCGAGCAGCAGGTGGCTGTGCTCGTCGGTAAAACCGCAGCTCGGAAAAAAATGGCCGAGCGGCACGACTTCGCCACCCACCGCCAGCTCGTGCCCGCTTTCCTCGCGCAGCTCGCGCAGGCCGGTCGCGCGGATCGCATCGGCCTCCGCGTGATCGTCAATCTGCCCGGCGGGAAACTCCCAGATCGTCGCGCGGATGGGCACCCGCTCCTGCCGCACCAGCAGCAGCCGCCCGTCCGCCATCTCCGGCACCACCACCACCGCGGCCTTGCGATGCGTCACCGTCCAGGTGAACGGCTGCACCCGCGTCGGCGAAGTCACCGTCACCCGATGCACTTCGAGATACGGGTTGGCGAAAAGCGTCTCGTCGGCGTGCGTCTGCCAGCCGTCGTCGTCTTGGATGAAGTGGTGAAAAGCCATGCGCCGCCCCGTCTCGCACACCCGCCGCGCGGCGGCAAAACCTTTCCCCATTTCCGGCACGCCCCCTGCATTACCGATCCATAACTTTCATAATTACCACACCATCATGACCGCCAAACGCATCCTCCTCGTCCACGAAGACCAACTCCTCGCCAATATGTATCGCGAGCGTCTCGAAGACGACGGCTTCACCGTCGAGGCCGCCCGCACCGGCGACGCCGCCCTCCGCTCCATCGCCGCCTGCCCGCCCGACCTCGTCGTGCTCGATGCCGTCACCCCCGAACCCGCGCCCGCCCGGCTCATCGCCACCCTGCGCCGCGACGCCGCCACCCGCAGCCTGCCCGTGGTCTGCCTCGCCACCTCCCGCCTCCAGCTCGCCGAAGATGCCCAGACCGCCGGGGCCACCCGCGTCCTCGCCCGGACTTGCAACCCCATGGCCGAACTCATCGACGCCGTCGAGACCACCTTTGGCCTCACCCGCACCGCCCTGCTTTCCAAAGGCCTCACCTTTCGCCCCGACCAAAGCTGGATCACCATGGGCCTCGACAGTGCCCCCGACACCATCACCGCCCTCCGCCGCTCGCTCCACGGCCTCAGCCGCGACGCCGCCGACGGCCCGGCCCTGCGCGACCTTTTCCAGCACATCCACGGCCTCACCGAGCAGATGGCCATGCTCGGCCAGCGCCCCATCTTTCAATTCACCGCCGCCCTCGAAGCCCTCGTCTTCGACCTCATCCAGCTCCCAGGCACCATCAACCCCTCCACCCTGCGCACCCTCAGCCAGGCGCTCGACTTTCTCTCCGTCTTCCTCAAAGAACCCCACCGCAGCCTCGCCCGCGACACCGCCACCGCCCACGTCCTCGTCGTCGATGACGAGGACGGCGCCCGCAAAATCATCGCCGCCGCCATGCGCCTCGTCGGCCTCAACGCACTCACCGCCGACACCCCCGCCGCCGGCCTCGCCGCCCTCGCCCGGCAGGACTTCGACGCCATCTTCCTCGACATCGGCCTGCCCGAGATGACCGGCTTCGACCTTTGCACCCGCACCCGCGCCCTGCCCCAGCACGAGAAAACCCCCATCATCTTCGTCACCGGCATGAGCACCTTTCAAAACCGCGTCCAATCCAGCCTCAGCGGCGGCCAGGACTTCGTCGGCAAACCCTTCAACGTCGCTGAACTCGGCGTCAAAGCCCTCCTCTGGGTCTTCAAGGGCCAGCTCGGGCTCCTCTAGTTGTCGGGCAAAAAGCCATCCGTCAGCCGCGGCCGCGCCTTCCTGGACCGCAGAGATGCTAGGGGAAAGAGAGTGCCGCAGAGGAATTTGGCACAAAAAAACCTCTGCGACCCTCTCAAAACCGCCGCGCCTCTGCGGCAAAAACCCGCCCAGCCAGACCGACCACCCTCCGCCATTCCATCCTTTCCCACCGCACCCGACGCCCACCGCACGCGATCAAAAACCCGACACTTTCCTCAAAAAACCGCCACCTACACGGCGCCACCCTCCCCATTCGTCACTCATAATTCAAAATTCCTCATTCATCCCTCCCCCACTCCAGCTCCTCCATTCCACCTAGACGCCACCACCCTCATCGCGCAACCTCCTCACGCTGCCGTCCCTCCTCACGGCCCGCCGCCTGCTCCCGAAAGATTACCGAATCGTTACAAAGCTTACCTTTCCTAAACAAAATTTTATTGAATTGTCCTTGCACCAACCCGAAATCCGCCTAACTACACACCATCTATGAAAGCCTCCTCCCGCTCCATCCGCCCGCTCGCCACTGCGCTAGCCTGCACGCTCCTCGCGTCCCTGCTACCCGCGCTCCACGCGCAAACTACGGCGACAACCGTGCCAGTGGGGTTTATTACCCGCACCATTCCCGCTGCGGTTGATGCAACCACGCCATCTAACACGACGGTTTCGATCCCCCTTTACGCTACTGCAGATTTCGTTTCGACAGTCGCTACTGTCGATAGCGCCAATCAATTTACCCTGACCGGAGCTGCTTGGACTGCAGGTCAGTATGCGACTGCCGCTGCCCCCCGACTCGCTCGCGTCAAAGCT
>JANXWQ010000301.1 GCA_025351065.1 Chthoniobacter sp.
ATCGCGCCGGAATCCACGGTGAGCGCCAAGGACGATCCGCACGGCGGCAATCCGGCGGCGCGCGAGGCCGTCGCAGCGAAGAAACCGCAGACGACCGCGTGGGCTTTCGAGCGGCCCGATGGCGGACGCGGCTTCGGCTTCACCGGCGGCCATTTTCACAAAGGCTGGGGCAACGACGACCAGCGCAAGCTCGTCCTCAACGCGATCCTGTGGACGGCCAAAGGCGAAGTGCCGGCGGGCGGCGTGAACTCGAAAGTGACGGCTGAAGAACTGGAGGCAAACCTCGATCCGAAAGGCCAGCCCAAGCCCAAGCCCGCTGCCGCCGCGACCGGTGCCAAGCCGGTTTTTCAAAGCAAGATCGTGCATCTCGAACCCGCCGAGATCAAAGCCGACCTCAAAGGCGCGAAGGAAATTTTCCTGGCCGCGACGGACGCGGGCGACGGCTTTGTGGCCGATTGGGCGGAGTGGATGGAGCCGGTCTTTGTGAAAACCGACGGGAGCAAAATAAAGCTCACGGAATTGAAGCCCAAGCTGGCCAAAGTCGGCTTTGGCGAAGCGCGCATGAATGCGCGGCCCGACGGCGGCAAGCCGATGCGCGTCAACGGCAAGGACGTGCCTTTTGGCATCGCCGCGCACGCGCCTTCGCTGCTCGCGTTCGATGTGCCGGAGGGCGTGGTCGCGTTTGAAGCGAAGGGCGGAATCGACGAAGGCGGCACCTCGCAGGGCGGCGGCGCGACGGTCGTTTTCCAAATCTTCACGCAGAACCCCGGCGATGCTCCGCTGATCTCGAAAGAAGGCCCCGAAGTCCGCTACGGCCTGGAAAGCGCGAAGGCCAACATGAGCACTTTCAAGACGCCCGAGGGTCTCAAAGCCTCGCTCGTCGCCGCCGAACCGATGGTCATCAACCCGACCAATATCGAGGTGGATCCGCGCGGGCGCGTCTGGGCGACCGAGTGCGTGAACTACCGCGGCTACATGAGCCAACGCCCCGAAGGTGATCGCGTGGTCATCCTCGAAGACACCGATGGCGATGGCATCGCGGACAAGGAGAAGACCTTTTTCCAAAGCAAAGAACTCACCAACCCGCTCGGCATCTGCGTTCTGCCGCAACCGAACGGCGGAACCAAAGTCATCGTCAGCGCCGCGCCCAATGTCTGGCTGCTCACGGACAAAGACGGCGACGATGTGGCCGAGGACGCGAAGATCATTTTCAAAGTCGGCGGCGTCTGGAACTACGACCACCAAATCCACGCGTTCAGCTTTGGCCCGGACGGAAAATTCTATTTCAACTCCGGCAATTCCATCACCGAACTGACGTGGCCCGATGGCAAGATCGTGAAGGACATGGCGGGCAATGAAATCACCAACAAGGGCAAGCCGTATCGGCAGGGCATGGTCTTCCGCTGCGACCTCGACCTCGAAACCGGCGTGGCCAGCAATGTCGAAACGCTCGGGCACAATTTTCGCAACAACTACGAAGTCGCCGTCGATTCCTTCGGCACGATGTGGCAGTCCGACAACGACGACGACGGCAACAAAGGCGTCCGTATTAACTACGTGATGGAGCATGGGAATTTCGGCTACACCGACGAGATCACCGGCGCGGGCTGGCAGTCGCCACGGACGAACCTTGAGACCGAAATCCCCTTCCGCCACTGGCACCTGAACGACCCCGGCGTCGTCCCGAATCTCCTCCAAACCGGCGGCGGCTCGCCCACCGGCATCCTCGTCAATGAAGGCACCGCGCTCGGCGCGCAGTTCACGAATCAGATGATCCACTGCGACGCCGGCCCGCGCGTCGTGCGCGCTTATCCGGTGGAAAATGACGGCGCGGGTTACAAGGCGACGATGGTTGATATTCTCACCTCCACCGACAACTGGTTCCGCGCCTCCGATGTCGCCATCGCGCCCGACGGCACGCTCGTCATCAGCGACTGGTACGATCCCGGCGTCGGCGGTCACGCCATGGGCGACAACGTGAAAGGCAAAATGATGGGCCGCATCTACCGCGTCGCGCCGGTGGAAAAAACCGCCGCGCCGAAAGTCGATGTTTCCACCGCCGCCGGGGCCGTCGCCGCGCTCCAGTCGCCAAACAAGCCCACGCAATTCCTCGCCTGGCAGGCGCTCAACAAAATGGGTGCCGCCGCCGAGCCCGCGCTGCTCGACCTTTTCAAAAACGAAAATCCCCGCCTCCGCGCCCGCGCCCTCGGCCTGCTCGCCCGCATTCCTGGAAAAGGCACCGCGCACCTGCGCACCGCGCTCGGCGACCCGAGCAGCGACGTGCGCATCGCCGCCGTGCGCTTTTGCACCACACTCGAAAGCTCGCACGTCATCGACACTTCGCCGCTCGACGGCGACCCCGCGCTCGTCGGCAAAATGCTCCGCGACCCGAGCCTGCAAGTCCGCCGGCAAATCGCCCTCTCACTCGCCAACTCCCACAAAATCGCGCCGCTTTGGGCCGCGCTCGCGCAGCAGCACGACGGCAAAGACCGCTGGTATCT
>JANXWQ010000313.1 GCA_025351065.1 Chthoniobacter sp.
CGCGCTGCATCGGGCAAAACGTCCCGGCGAAGCGGCGGCGGCGCTGCAAACGCTGCTCGAAAAATTTCCGCAAAGCCCGCTGGCGCGCGGTGCCCGGCTGCGGCTCGGGCTGGCGCTCACGGACGATCATCGCGGCGGCGAAGCGGTGCTCGCGCTGCGCACGCTGCTACCCAAGCCCGCCAACGCCGACGCCAAACCGGACGCCGAGAAAAAATTAGTCGCGGACAATCCCTTCATAGTGGACGGGGAATATCCGATTCTCTCCGGCATCGACGCGAGCCAGGTGCGTGCGCTCATCGACACGCTGCTGAATTTCGCGCCCATCGCCGAGCTGGCGGCGCCGATGCAAAACCCGAAACTCGATCCTGTCGAGCGGCTGAGGTTCACCGAAGCCATCGCGCAACGACTGCTCGCGAAGGAGCAGTTTGACGAGGCAAAGAAATACCTGACGCCCGCGCAGTGGGAGCTTTCCGCCGGGCCGCTCGCGCGGCTGACGAAGGCAGCGCAGGACGCGAAAGAACCCGCCGTCCGCGCCGCCGCGTGCCGCAAGCTCGGCGACGCGTGGGCTGCCGCGCGCGGCAAGCTGCTGACCTATCCGCTCGATACTGACGGCGCGCGCCACGAAGCGTTCATCGACTTTGCCGCCGAGGCCAATGGGCGCCGCGTGGCGAGCGCGCCGTTCGTCGGGGCGACGGGAAATTTTTCGTCCGACCTCGAAAGCCGCGACGAGCTGCGGCACGCCTTCAACTGGTGGCTCGAAGCTTCCGACGAGCAGCCCGGCACGCCGCAGACCGCGCAGGCGCTGTGGCTGGCGCTGCGCGCGATGCCGCAGATCGCGGACGTGTCGCCGTTCACCTTCGATCGCGCGGTCGCGCGGAAATGGAGCGAGACGGCGCGGAAACTTTACGACCGCCTGCGCACCGAATGTCCCACGTCGCCCGAGGCCCGGCGTTATGCCGTGGCGTGGGATTTCACCGCGCGGAAAAAGCCCGCGAAGAAGGATGACGATGACGTTGAGCGGTCCCTGCACCGCGACTCGGCGGGCGAGGGTTTGCGCGGCATGGACGCGCTGAAAGCGGAAGAAAAGGAAAGCGTCAACGGACTCGCCTTGGACGAATTCGGAGTGCCGGTCGAAAAACTGGCGCACGAGGCAGGTGAAAGTGACCCTGCGAAGTTGAAAGCCAGCGTTGATGCGCTACGCGGCAAGGCACGCAAGGCCTTCATCGCTTGGAATGACCTCCGCTGGGTGAACCTGCTCGATGATCTCTCGCTCTTTCTTTCTGAGCCCGATCCGGGCGCGAAAGTTCGGGATCGTTACGTGAAGCTGCGCATCCGCTTTTTCCACGAATCCGCCGCGGGTGGCGGCTCCTTCGCAGACGGGCGAAATCTGAAGACCGACGAGGAACTGGGGGCGACCATCAAGGCCGCGCTGCCCGATCCTGAGGTGAAGCCAGTCGCCGATTATTTCGAGTTCCTGGATCTCGCGGTGGTCGCGAACCACTTCATTTTCGTGAAGCTCGACAGCAAGGACAAAGGCGGCGAGGCCGACACCTACCGCACGCACGACTACCCGCGGCTGGCGAAGCTGACGGCGGCGTTTTTGGAAAAACATCCGCAGAGCAAGAAGCGCGAGGCGGCGCTGCTGCTGCACGCGCGGGCCGTGTATCAAAGCTCGAAGGAAGTGGTGATGAAAAAGCCGGTGACCTGGCCGCAGGGCGCGCGGTGGGAAGGCGGCTACGAGCTTTCGGTTTCGGCGCAGGAACCATTCGACGCGAAGCGCGTGCTCGCGGCGCTCGACGCGTACGACCTCGCGTTTCCGCACGGACGCTATGCGGCGGACATCCGCGACCTGCGCGCGGCGGTGGCGCTGCGGATGCGCGAGTGGAAAACGGCGCTGGAGCTGACGGTCGCGCAGTTCGACGACAAGGACGCCGGGGCGCTTTTCGGCTCGGCGGCGAACCGGCTCGGCGAGATTTTCGCGCTGCTCGCGGACGAAAAATACCGCGCGGATTTGCTGCCCGCGATCAAGGTCAGTCCGCGCGGGCGTGAGCTGCTGGCAAAGTATCTGGCCGACGAAAGCGACGCGCATCCGCTGCGCTACATGAAGGCGTGGGTGCGCGAGCAGGTCGCCGCGAAGTAGCGCCCCGATTTTCACTGCATGAAACTCCGCTTCCTAGCCGCCGCAATTCTCCTCCTCACCACTGCGCGCCCGCTGCGCGCCGACGGCCTTGCCGAGCAGGACGCCCGTTTCGCACGGCTGCCTGCGGGCGAGAGCGTGCTGCCGGAAAAGGGGCTCGCGGCATTTCAGTTCATGGGCAAAGACGTTACTGCGCAGCTCGTGCCGGTGGAGGGCCAGCCCTTTGCCGAAGCGCAACGCGTGCGCACCACCGCGCGTCCGCTGAATCCGTGGGGCGCGCAGCTCGGCGCGCGCACCGGCGCGGCGGTGAAAATGGGCGACCATTTGCTCGCGATCCTTTTCATCCGCGGCGTCGAGCGTCCGGCGGACATGGACGAGGCGCGCAGCGAGTTCGTCTTCGAGCTGGCGGGCGGCGCGAATGAAAAAAGCGCCAGCTATCCCGTCACCGCCGGCGCGGCGTGGCGGAAATACTACATCCCTTTCACCGCGAAAAACGACGCCGCGCCGAACGAGGCGCAGGTTCTTTTCCGCGCTGGTTACGATCCGCAGGTCATCGAAATCGGCGGCTTGCAGGTGCTCGACTTCGGCCCCGCCGTGCCGCTCGCCGACCTGCCCTACACGCCGCCGACTTATCGCGGTCGCGAGGCCGAGGCTCCGTGGCGGGCCGCCGCCGCCGAGCGCATCGAACGGCTGCGCAAAGCCGACCTCGCCATCGCCGTCACCCGTGGCGGCCAGCCGGTGGCGGGCGCGGAGGTGCGCGTGAAAATGACGCGCCACGCCTTCGGCTTCGGCTCCGCCGTGGACGCGCAAACCCTGCTGCAATCAGGCCCGGACGGCGACCGCTACCGTGCCGTCATCGTCGAAAACTTCAACAAGGCCGTCCTCGAAAACGACCTCAAATGGCCGCGCTGGGACACTGACCACGCACCCGGCCTCGCCGCCGTGGCCTGGCTCCGCGCGCACGGACTCGCCGTGCGCGGCCACTGCCTCGTCTGGCCCGGTTGGGAAAATCTGCCGCCAAAACTCAAGCCGCTCACCGCGACGCCCGCCACGCTCCGCCAGACCATCCTCGACCACATCGCCGGCGAACTCACCGCCCTCCGCGGCCAATGCGCCGAGTGGGACGTGGTCAATGAGCCTTTCACCAACACCGACCTGCAAGCCCTCTTCACCGGTGTCGCGCGCGCCTCCGCATCCGACTGGCCCGAGCGCCACGCCGCGCCGCTCGCCGACTGGTTCCGCGCCGCCCGCGCCGCCGAGCCCGCGGCGAAGCTCGACCTCAACGACTACTCCATCCTCTCCTCCGGCGGGCGCGACACCGTGCATCAGGATCACTATTTCCGCACCATCCGCGCGCTGCTCGACACCGGCGCACCCGTGCAGGGCATCGGCCTGCAAAGCCATTTCGACGAAGACCTCACCCCGCCCGCGCGCCTGCGCGAAATCCTCGACCGCTTCGCCACGCTCGGCCTGCCGCTGCAAGGCACCGAACACGACGTGAACGTGTACGATGAACAGCTCCAGGCCGACTACACGCGCGACTATCTCACCGTCATGTTCAGCCACCCCGCGGTCATTGGCGTGCTGACGTGGGGCTTTTGGGAAAAGCGCCATTGGATTCCCGCCGCCGCCTACTATCGCGCGGACTGGAGCCTCCGCCCCGCCGGCCAAGTGTGGCAAAATTTGATCCGCAAAACCTGGTGGACCGACACCACCGCGCAGACCGGAGAACAAGGCGGCATCAGCCTCCGAAGCTTTCTCGGCGACTACGAAATCCAAGTCCGCGCCGGTGGTGTGAAAAAAACCGTGCCCGCGA
>JANXWQ010000325.1 GCA_025351065.1 Chthoniobacter sp.
GTTTGAAAACGCAGAGACGCAAAGACGCAGAGGGCGCAGAGGAGACGGAGAAACATAGGCGGATGCTCGGCGGGCGATATACGCGGGTCAATCATGCGGGGGAATGGGCGCGCGCCCATCCAACCATGCCGTCATCCTGAACGGAGTTTCGCCGTGGGCGAAGGCGGGAGGCGAAACGCAGTGAAAACCGAGTCCGCGAGGTGCCTATGGGACTGTGGGGCAAATCGCTGACAGTACATGGGCGGAGGCGGCGGGAGTAATGGCGCGTGTTCACTCCCACCTCCTCCGCCCGTTTGCAGTCAGCGGTTCTTCACTCCGCCATTGTCGCAAAGCCTCCAAGGGCTGCGTTCAGAATGACGGCAGGGTTTTGGTGGCTCGCGCAGAGCCACGCGGCCTTGACGCTCCCCCACCCGCGTTGTCACTTGCCCGCTGCCATGCGTTTCACTCCCCTCGCCTGTTCTATCGCGCTCGCTTTCACCACGCTCCGCGCGGAGGACGCGCCGCCCGCAAAGGCTGATGAAGCCAAGCTCCCCGGCCACTCGCTGCACGGCGAGGCTTTCAATGAAGGCCCGCGCCAGGCGGCGGTGCTGATGCCGGGGACGGGCGATGTCCATTTCCCCGTGACGACGAAGAACGAGCTGGCGCAGAAGTTTTTCACCCAGGGCGTGGGGCAGTTGCACGGGTTTTGGTACTTCGAGGCGGAGCGGTCGTTCCGGCAGGTGGCGGCGCTGGATGCGGACTGCGCGGCGGCCTACTGGGGCATGGCGATGGCGAACATCAACAACCCGAAACGCGCGGGCGATTTCATCAAGCTGGCGGACGCGAAGAAGGACCAGGCGAGCCGCCGGGAGCTGATGTGGATCGAAGCGTGGGCGAAGTTTTATGCCGACTCGAAAAAGGACGAGGGCGAAAAGCGCGAGGCGCTGGTGAAGTCGCTGGAGGAACTGATCTTTGAGTTTCCCGACGATCTCGAAGCGAAGGCGTTCCTCGTTTTCCAGCTCTGGGACAACAGCCAGCACGGCTCGCCGCTGCCCAGCCGGCTGGCCGTGGATGCGCTCGCGCAGCAGGTGCTCGCGGTAAATCCGGCGCATCCGGTGAGCCACTATCTCATCCACCTGTGGAATAGCGCGGACGGCGACAAGCGCGCGCTCATTGCCGCGGCGCATTGCGGGCAGGCGGCGCCGGGCATCGCCCACATGTGGCACATGCCCAATCACACGTTTTCCAATCTGCACCGCTACGCTGACGCGGCGTGGCAGCAGGAGGCGTCGGCGCGCACGGACCACGCCTACATGGCGGCGTCGCGGATCATGCCGGAGCAGATTCACAACTACGCGCACAACAATGACTGGCTGGTGAAGAACCTCGCCTACATCGGGCGCGTGCAGGACGCCGTCGATCTCGCGATGAATCTCGTCGAGCTGCCGCGGCTCGATGCCACGCACAGCCAGGCCTACAATCTCGGGCGCGAGCGTCTCTTGGAGACGCTGGTGCGTTTTGAAATGTGGGGCAACCTCGCGATGCTCGAAGGCTCGATGTATCTGGCGCGTGATGAGAAGACGGAGATCGAGGCGCGGCGGCTCGCGGCACTCGGCGTGGCGTGGTTCAGTTCGGGGAAAAAGGAGGAAGGCGAGCGCGAGTTGAAGGCGCTGGAGACGTTGCTGGAAAAGACGCGCGCGGATCGCGTGGCGGCGGCGGATGCCGCGGAGGCGAAGGCGAAGACGGAAAAGAAATCCGCGGACGTTTCCGCGAAGGCGATGGCTGATGCGATGAAGGGTTTCGCGTATCCTCTTTCCACGACGGAGGCGGCGATTGCCGAGGTGAAGATTTACCAGGCGCTCAACGACGCGCGGCCCGACGCGGTGAAGCCGCTGCTCGAAGCGGCGCGCGACATTCCATCCGAGCGCCGCGCGCGCATCTATCTCGCGATCGGCGACAAGGACGAAGCGGTGAAACTCGCGAAGCAGGCGAGCGACCCGGACCCGGCGCAAGTGCAGCCGCTCGCGAACTTCGCCGGGGTGCTGTGGCGCGCGGATAAAAAGGACGCGGCACGCGAGGCGTTTGAAAAGCTGCGCAAGCTTTCCGCGCAAATCGAAATCGATCTCCCCGTGTTCGAGCAGCTCGCGCCCATCGCCGCGGAACTCAAGCTGGCAAAGGATTGGCGGGTGCCGGCGACACTAGCCACCGACACCGGTGTGCGCCCGGATTTGAAATCGCTCGGCCCTTTCCGCTGGCGTCC
>JANXWQ010000150.1 GCA_025351065.1 Chthoniobacter sp.
GGGGAAGCTGTCAGGCTACCCCTACAGCGGCGCGCAGCCTACGCCGCGGCGCGGTCGGGCAGTTCGTGTTCGCGGGCGATGAGCCAGAGCGGCTGGTCCGCGTCGTCGAGGATGGGGGTGATGGAGATTTCGACCCAGTAGGGCGTGCCGTCCTTGTGGTAGTTGAGGATGGTTTCGCGGCACGAGCGGTGCGCCTGCACGGCTTCGCGCATGCGAACGGCGGTAGCGTGGTCAGTTTTTTCACCCTGCAAAATGGGGCCGAGTTTTTTGCCGCTCAGCTCGTCGAGCGAGTAGCCACACATGGCGGTAAAGGCGGGGCTGACCCATTGCACAAAGCCGTCCGGGCCGGTCACGACGAGTCCGGCCGGCACGGTCTGCTGCGGGCGGTCGGCGACTGCGGCGAGGATGCGTGCCTTCAACTCCGACGAAGGGGCCGCGCCGTCCGCGGGCAGCGTGCCGAGGGTGATGGCGGCGGCCGCCTCGGCCAGTCCGCCGACGAGGGCGCGTAGCTCCTCGTGGAATTCGAGGACGAGCTCGAACTGCTCCCGCTCCGGCGCGGTCATGGTGCCCGCGGCGTAGAGCGCGGCGCGTTCTTGGAGGAGTTCGTTTAGCATGGGAAATCGAAAGCAGGAAGTCGGGCTGATTACCACCGTTACGTTTGCCGTCGCCGGATGGATACGCTCGCGACGCGGCATTTTTCGCCGCGCCGCCGCCGCCCGCGGTCAGCGCAAAAACGACGGCTTGCCGGACTCCGTGCGGGCCGGCTTTTCCACCTTGTCCGTGCTGCATCCGCACCCGCCGCCGCAGGAGTTTCCGCCCGCCTTTTTCCGCAAAAAGCCGACGGCGAAATAGGCGAGCGCGCCGGCGATGATGGCGGCGACGGCGAGCTGGTCGAGGAGCGGGTTCATTGGAAGCCGAGCAGGCGCCCGCCTTGGTAAACGATGAACGCGCCGACCCACGCGAGGCCGGTCATGTAGGCGATTTGGAAAAGCGGCCAGCGCCACGAATTGGTCTCGCGGCGGACGATGGCGACGGTGCTGATGCACTGCATGGCCAGAACGTAAAACACCATGAGGCCGATGCAAACCAGCGGCGTGAACACGGGCGTGCCGTCGCTGCGGCGCTCGGCGCGCATGGTCTCACGCAGGGTGGTGGTGTCCTCTTTGTCGGCGGTCTCGACGTTATAGACGATGGACATGGTGCTGACGAAAACTTCGCGCGCGACAAAGCTGCCGATGAGGCCGATGCCGATTTTCCAATCGTAGCCGAGCGGCGCGATGGCCGGCTCCAGCGCGTGGCCCATCTGCCCGGCGATGCTGTGGGCCAGCGCCTCGGCGGGCGAGGCGTGCGGATCGGCGGGCTTCGGATAATTGGCGAGCGCCCACAGCAAAATCGACAGCGCGAGGATGAGGGTACCGGCGCGGCGGAGGAAAAGCCCGGCGCGTTCCCACATGCGGATGGCAATGGTGCGCAGCGACGGCATGCGGTAGGGCGGCATCTCGAGCAGGAGCATCGGCGTCTCGCCTTTGAGCAGTTTCTTTTTGAAAAGCCACGCCATGCAAAACGCGGCGACCATCCCTAGCAGATACATGCAGAGCATGATGCCCGCTTTCACCAAGCCCGAGGTGACGGGCAGCAGCACGGCGATCATCAGCGCATAGACGGGCAGGCGCGCGGAGCAGGACATGAGCGGCGCGACGAGGATGGTGACGAGGCGGTCTTTGCGGCTCTCGATGGTGCGCGTGGCCATGATGCCAGGGATGGCGCAGGCAAAGGAGCTGAGCATCGGGATGAAGGATTTTCCGTGCAGCCCGACCTTCGTCATCAGCCGGTCCATGATGAAAGCGGCGCGCGCCATGTAGCCGGTGTCTTCGAGGATCCCGAGGAAGAAATAGAGCGTGAGGATTTGTGGCAAAAAGATGACCACGCGCCCGACGCCGGCGATGACGCCGTCGGTGAGCAGCGAGCGCAAATCGCTCTGGGCCATGTGCGCGGCGACCCAATTCGCGAAGCCGGTGCAGGCGGCGTCGAGCCAGTCCATGGGCACCTGCGCGATGGTGAAGATGCAGAGAAACATCAGCGTCATCATCGCGAGAAACGCGACCCAGCCCCAGATGCGGTGGGTGAGCCAGCCGTCGAGTTTGTCGGAAACGGACGCCGCATCGTGCACGCCACCTTTGTGCAAAGCCGCGGAGCAGACCTGGCCGATCCAGGCGTAGCGGGCATCGACGGGCGCGCTGAGCGGGTCGATGCCGGAGGCGGTGAGGCGCTGCTGCGCGGTGCGCGTGGCGTCGATGATGGTGCGGTCGTGATGGGCGAGGGCGTCGAGCGCTTCGTCGTGGAGCGTGAGGAGGAGGAGGGCTTCGCCGCGGGCGACTTCGGGGGCGACGGGAAGCTGCTTGGCGAGCGCCATCGTTTCGCGCTCTAGGACGATGGGCATTTGCGCGCAAATCGTCGGCGCGGGCAGCGGCGAGCGCGACACGGCTTGCCGCAGCTCGATGAAGCCCACGCCTTTCGTGCCGACGGTCGGAATCACCGGCACGCCGAGCTTTTCGCGCAGCGCCATGAGGTCGATGACCACGCCGTTTTTCTCGGCGACATCGACCATGTTCAGCGCGACGACGACCGGGATGTGCAGTTCGAGCATCTGCGCGACGAGGTAGAGGTTGCGCTCGAGATTCGAGGCATCGGCCACGCAGATGATGACATCCGGCCGCGGCACGCCCGGAAGCCGGCCGAGCAGGACATCGCGCGCCACGGCCTCGTCCGGCGAACGCACTTGCAGGCTGTAGCTGCCGGGCAGGTCGAGCAGTTCCATCGGCTCGCCGTGGCTGCCGAAAAAGCGGCCAGTCTTTTTCTCGACGGTCACGCCGGGGTAGTTGCCGACCTTTTGCCGCAGGCCGGTCAGGGCGTTGAAAATCGTGCTCTTCCCGCAGTTCGGATTGCCGGCGATGGCGACGTGGCGCGTGACTTCACGAGTCGGCATGGAGGTGTCCGCGGTCATGATTTTTTAGCCGCGGACAGACACGGAATTTCACGGACAGGACTCAGCTGCGGAAAATTGTCCGTGTTTGTCCGTGGCTGTCCGTGGCTCATTTCCCCCGTCTTCACAGCCGCGTCACGCGCACGCCTGACGCTTCCTTTTTGCGCAGCGAGAGATGGTAGCCGCGCACCTTGATGTCGATGGGATCGCCCATCGGCGCGAACCGCACGACCTCGAATTCCGCGCCGACCGTCAGCCCCATTTCCAGCAGCCGCTGCCGATGCTCCGGCGGCAGCTCGAAGCCCGCCACGCGCGCCCTTTCGCCGATCTTCAGCGCGCTCAAAACGTCGCCCGCCTCCGCCGTCATGCCGCGATCCTCTCCACGCGCACATGCTCCCCGAGGTCGCGCCCGATGGCCACGCGCATGCCGAACAGCGAGCAGATGATCGCCGCGCCGTCCGAGATTTTGCGCACCTCGGCGCGATCGTAAAAGCCGAGTTCCCGCAGCCGCACGCACTCCATGCAGTCCGGGCAAATCGAGACGACGCGCAGCCGCTCGCCGCATTTGGCGCGGGCGAGAGTGAGTTCGGGCTGGGCCGTTTTCGTCGTCATTTTTTCGGAGGTGCAGGAAAGTAACAGTTTTTGAGATTGTGTCGCAACAAACTTTTCCCAGCCCTTCCATCGCGGTAAAACACGCCGTTCGTGACCAGCCGGATTCAGGCCGTGCGGCTGGCGGGGTCGGTGAAAATATAGCCGCGGGCAAGGGCGGTGAAGGCGGCGACTTGGGCGCGTTCCCAGACGGGGTCGCGGCCGAGTTCGGCGGCGAGGAGGCGCGCGGTGAGCGGCGCGGCTTCGAGCGCGGCGCGGGCCTCGATCAGCAGGGCGCGGGTGCGGCGGGCGAGCACGTCCTCGACGGTGCGGGCCATCTCGTGACGGGCGTGCCAGACGACTTCGCCGCGCTGGTAGGGCAGCGCGGGGTGGAGCGGCTGCGCCCACGCGGGGTCGCTGGCGATGAGGGCGGCGAGCGCGTCGGCGTCCGCGCCGTAGGGCTGGAGATTTTCCGCGCGGATTTCGGCGCGGGTCGCGCCGTGGATGGCGAGTGCCGCTGTCACGCACGGGCGCGCGGCAAGGCCGGCCAGGGCTTGCGCGCGATCCACAGCGTCCTCGGCCATGCGGCGGTAGGTCGTCCATTTTCCGCCGGTGATGGTGAGCAGCCCGCTCGCGCTGACGACGATGGCGTGGTCGCGCGAAAGCGCCGCCGTGCCCGCGCCGCCGCCCGCGCGCACCAGCGGGCGCTGCCCGGCGAAGACGCTGAGCACATCGGCCTCAGTGGGATCTTGTGCGAGGTAGCGGCGCGCGTGCGCCATGACAAATTCGCGCTCCGCGTCGAGCGCGCGCGGCTCGGCCTCGGGCGCGGGCCGCGGCGTGTAGGTGGTCCCCACGACCACGCGGCCATGCCACGGCACGGCGAAAAGCACGCGCCCGTCGGCCGTGCGCGGCACCATCAGCGCGGTGTTGCCGGGGAGAAAACGGCGCGGCAGGACGACGTGGATGCCCTGGCTGACCGCGACCATTTCGCCCGCGCCCGCCTCGTCCATGCGCCGCACCGCATCCACAAACACGCCGGTCGCATTGATGACCACACGCGCCCGCACGGTGAATTCCGCGCCCGTCTCGGCGTCGCGAATTTCCACGCCCACGACCGCGCCGCGCACCTTCACCAGCCCGGTGCAGGGCGCGTAATTCAGCAGCGCCGCGCCGTGGGCGGCGGCGGTCTGCGCGAGGTTCAGCGCGAGCCGCGCGTCGTCAAACTGCCCATCGTGATAGACCACGCCGCCGGTCAGATGCGCACGCTCGACCGTGGGCAGCAGCGCCACCGTTTCCTCCCGGCTCAGGTGGCGCGACGGGCCAAAGCCGAGCCGCCCGGCGAGCCCGTCATAGACCTTCATGCCGAGCCCGTAGAACGGCCCTTCCCACCACGCATACGTGGGGATGACAAAGGCCAGGTCGCGCACGAGATGCGGCGCATTCGCCGCGAGACGGCCGCGTTCGCGCAGCGCGTCGAGGACGAGCGGCACATGGCCCTGGCGCAGGTAGCGCACACCGCCGTGGACGAGCTTGGTGGAACGGCTGGAGGTGCCGGAGGCAAAGTCGCCGCGTTCGCACAGCGCCACGCGCCAGCCGCGCGCCGCGGCATCCACGGCGATGCCGAGCCCAGTGGCGCCGCCGCCGATGATGGCGAAATCAAACGGCTCCTCCGCCGCGCGGAGGCGGTCGAGAAAAGCGGCGCGCTGCATGGCTGGGCCTAGGCTCTGCGCGCCACCGGAGCCAAGCGGAATTTTTTTGGCCCGCGTCGTTGCCGCGCGTTTCGGCGCAACGCCGGGGCCGCGTTTTTTTCCCGCCTCGGGGCTTGCGCTTGGCCCTTGATTGCGGGTGAAGTGCGGACGCTCCACCGACTTTCCGCATGAACATCCACGAATACCAAGCCCGCGAACTTTTTGAAAAATTTGCCGTCGCCACCACACGCGGCAAAGTCGCGCACAGCGCCGATGAAGCGGCCGAGGTGGCGGCGAAGCTCGGGACGAAGGAGTTCATGGTGAAGGCGCAGATTCATGCGGGCGGGCGCGGAAAAGGGACGTTCACGAGCGGTTTCAAGGGCGGCGTCCACATGGCGACCTCGGTGGATCAGGTGCGCGATCTCGCGGGGAAAATGCTCGGGCAAACGCTCGTCACGCATCAGACCGGGCCGGAGGGAAAGGTCGTCGGCAAAGTGCTCATCGCCGAGCCGGCGACGATCGCGCGGGAGTTGTATTTCGCCATTCTGCTGGATCGCGCGAGCAGCGCACCGGTGGTCATCGCGAGTACGGAGGGCGGCATGGACATCGAGCACGTCGCCGAGCACACGCCGGAGAAAATCTTCCGCGAGCCCATCCATCCGATCCTCGGCTTGCAGGCCTACCAGTCGCGCAAGATCGCCAAGGCGCTCGGCCTTTCCGGCGCGCAGATCGGCGCGGCGGCGAAGCTCTTCGGCGCGATGTTCAAGCTCTTCGTCGCGCGCGACTGCTCGCAGATCGAGGTGAACCCGCTCGTCGTCACCAAGACCGGCGAACTCCTCGCGCTCGATGCCAAATTCAACTTCGACGACAACGCGCTCTACCGGCAGCCCGACATCGTGGCGATGCGCGACAAGAGCGAGGAAGACCCGCGCGAAGTCGCCGCGAGCGAGTTCAGCCTCAATTACATCGGCCTCGACGGAAACATCGCCTGCCTCGTCAACGGCGCGGGCCTCGCGATGGCCACGATGGACATCATCCAATACGCCGGCGGCAAGCCCGCGAACTTCCTCGACGTGGGCGGCGGCGCGACCAAGGAGCAGGTCACCGCAGCTTTCAAAATCATCCTCAGCGATCCGCGCGTTGAGGGCATCCTCGTGAACATTTTCGGCGGCATCATGGACTGCGACGTGATCGCCCACGGCATTATCGCCGCGGCGAAGGAAGTGGGCATCGGCATCCCGCTCGTCGTCCGCCTCGAAGGCAACAACGTCGCCGCCGGCAAAGCCACGCTCGCCTCCAGCGGCCTCGCCATCATTCCCGCCGACGACCTCGCCGACGCGGCGCAGAAGATCGTCGCCGCGGTGAAATCAGCGGCGTAAAATCAACAGTCATGCCAGCGACCGAAGCACCCACACTCTCGCCGTGCGAACCGCGCACTGGCGGCCCCGAGTGGCGTGCTGCCGAGGCCGAGGGGCACGACATGAGTTTGATCGTGGAAGCGTTGCGCCAGCCTGTCTGGGAACGGTTCAAAACGAACGACTCGGCCCTCTCGCTGGCGCTGGCGCTGCGTCAGGCGATGCAGGAACAACATGGCGGATCTCGCACAAATCCTGACCCGGCTCATTGAGCACCGGTTTGAGTTTGTCATTGTGGGCGGTTACGCCGCGCTCGGACATGGTTCGACCTACATGACGTTCGACGTGGATGTCTGCGCACCTTGCGAAATGACCGACTTGGAAAACCTGTCGCGCTTGCATTCGGCGCTCGTGGATTTGCATCCCAGGCATCGGATGGTGCCGTACGACAGACCTCTCGTTTTTCCCCCGCACTCCATCGAGGAAACGGGCAACATTTATCTCAAAACCGATCTCGGTCAGATTGACGTGCTGGGAAAAATCGAGCTTGGCGACTACCCTTTTGTGTTGGCTCACAGCGTCATTTTGAAACTTCCTTTTGGCATCTGCCGGGTGCTCGATTTGTCCACGCTGATCCGCAGTAAAAAAACCACCGCACGGCCCAAAGATTTGCTCGTTGCCCAGCAGCTCTCCGCCATTCTCGAAGCCACGCAACCACCGCACCCATGACCCGGATCACCGGGATCGCCTTTTCCTCCTACCCTGTCCTCGACGTGCCGCGCGCCCGCGCTTTTTACGCGCATGGTTAGGCGTTGCGGCTCTTGGAAGAGCAGCGTTCAAAAGAAGGTGCGATAGAGCGCGTAAAGGAAGCTCGGAAGAAAGACGAGGACTGAAAGAACCTTCGCGAACTGACTGAAGGGCCAAAGGCGCTCGCTGAGGCTCCAGAAGTAATGGAAGTGGAGAAATGCACCGGCCGCGATGTAGGCGGTGGCGAGCCAAAAGCCTGCGTCGCCGCTGAGGTCCGAACTACCGCCACGACCGAAGAGCGTGGTGTGACCGCGCTGAATGCAAATGCTGCCGTAGATGATCGGCACGGCTGCCAGAACGACGCCCGCAAGCCACTGCTTCGTGCGTCCGCCGGATGGCGCATCAGCCAAATCCTCGGCGTCATCGAAATAAGTCCGCATCGGTCGTGTCCAGATGCTCTCCTTGGCTTTCTTCATGGTGTGCGCGTAGCGACGCCTAACGACCCCAAGCTCAGCGACGGCGGAGGCTGGCGTGCTGGCTGCGCGGTGGGGGCAAGGCGGTGGCCGGAAGCAGCCAGCGTGACAGCCGGAGCAGTTCGCGGCAGCGCAGGGTTAGGCGGCTTTTTGGAAGTTGGAAAAGCTCCCATTAGAGTTTGTTTGTCTGTGGTGGCAAGGGCGGCGGCTGTGGCGGTTTTCTGCAAGCGAGTTCGTCGCGGTGGCTGTGAACATACTCCAAGAGCGTCAGGTAAACGTCTTTGGTCTTCTTGTAGTGGGGATGAAGCTGGTAGTAACGACCATTGAGGTCGCCTAAGTTGGCTTCGACGGCCTGCTCTATATCCCACCCAACTCCATTGTCGGGGTCCCACCACGGCTCTGGCAACGGATCAGGGAAGATAAGTCCGTGACGCTCCATAACTGCTTTGGCTTCCTCCATGATTTTGACGTGTTCGACCGCGCCAATGGCTCTTGTGGCGTTGAGACCGCGAGCGAAGCTCTCCGGCCCGCCGCAGTAGCCCAGATGCACCGTGAAGCCATTCCCCATTGCGGAGTCAAAGGCACAGAAATCTCGAACTGCGATCTCTGGTGACAGAAGCACAGAGGAGTCGCCTACGAGACGATGCCAAAGGTCGTAAGCCACTTTGATTGCGGGTCGGCCTCCCGCCGCATCAATCTTGTCTGGGAAGTAATCAGCGACATCGTAAACCGGTTGTTCCATACGTTTTAGGGTGAGTGTGCGAAGTCGCCGAACTAGAAGTAGAAGTAGGCTTCCCTTTT
>JANXWQ010000338.1 GCA_025351065.1 Chthoniobacter sp.
CAGCCCGCCCGCCGAAGCCCCGATGCCGACGATGGGAAACCGCGCGCCCGCCGCTTTCGCCGCCGCCTCGCGGTGCTGGCGCGGCGCCGGCCGAGGCGAAGATTTGGTCACGGCTTTCTTCATCTGAAGAGGTCACTGTAAGAGGCGCGCGGGGCCATGCGATGCAAATGTGAGGCGTGCAGTGATTGCTGAGCCGGGGCGACGCCCCGTGGATTCAATACAGGCCCCGTACAACGCGCGCAGGAACACCACGAGAAAAGAGGGCGGCGAGTCTTTAATGCCGCCCACCGATGAGGTCTTGATCGGGCCGTCCGCGCTCGCTTTCCGCCCTCGCAGCAGCACCGGGAGCGCGCGGATGAGGAAGCATGAGGCATTCATAGGTCTGGCTGGACAGCGTGCCAGCAACGCGCCGGACGCACCTAACCTGGCCGGCGCAGGCCGGGCTCGCGCGCCCAGATGCGGCCTTTTTTCGCGGCGGCGATGAACTTGGCGACGGCTTTTTCGTTGGCGAGCGGGACGATGCCGGCGTCGGGTTTCACGCCCGCGCGGTCGAGCATAGGCTGGGCTCCGGCGGTGTGGGCGAGGACTTTGAGATGGGCGAAGGCGTCACTCGTCCAAGCGACGGCGGCCGCTTGCGTGGCGAGATCGGCGGCTCCTTTCGCGGACGCTAGGATGACGGCGGCGTCGAAGAAAATCGACGGCGCGGAGGAGAGGGGGAAGTCCGCTTCGACCAGCACGCCCGCGCTGTCTTTCGCTCCACCCACTTTCGGAGCGATGACCGCAAGCACGGCTTTTTCCTTTTTCGCCGCACCGCGCAGGGCAGCAAGAATGGCGGCATCGAAGCCGTCGGTGACGAGCACGCCGATCTTGCGGCCCTGCAACGTCGCGGGCGCTTTGGCGATGAGGCTGAGGGACGGCGACGGCGCAAGATCGCGGGGCGCGACGGCGGGTGAAATCTTGTCGCCCGCGCCCGGCATGCCGAGCGCATCGGTCACGCCGGCGTGCAGCGCGGCGTCGATGGTTTTGAGATGGCCGAGCATCCGCAGGCGGATGGCTTTCGTCTCGACGTGCGCGAGTTCAAAGGCGAACGCGCTGATGATGTGCTGCTGCTCGGGCGCGGTCATCGAGCGGAAAAACAGCCGCGCCTGCGAGTAGTGATCGGCGAAAGTCTCGGCGCGTTTGCGCTCTTTCGTCGCGTCAATGGGCTCGGGAAAACTCGCGAATCCGCGCGTCGGATTTTCGCGCGGCGCGCCGCCGTCGATGCTGTTCGGCTCGTAGTTCACGCGGCCTTTCGGCACCTCCATCTGGCGCAAGCCGTCGCGCTGGAAATTGTGCATCGGGCAGCGCGGCGCGTTGACCGGGATTTGGTGAAAGTTCGGCCCGCCGAGCCGCGAGAGCTGGGTGTCCTGGTAGGAAAAGAGCCTGCCTTGCAGCAGCGGATCGTTCGAGAAGTCGATGCCGGGGACAATGTTCGACGGCAGAAACGCGACCTGCTCGGTCTCGGCAAAAAAGTTGTCCACGTTCCGGTTCAGGACCATTTTCCCAACCATGCGCAGCGGGATGATTTCCTCGGGAATGAGTTTCGTTGGATCGAGCACGTCGAAGTCCAGACGGTCGGCGGTGGCCTGATCGAAAACCTGGAGCCCTAGTTCCCATTCCGGAAAGTCGCCGCGCGCAATCGCTTCCCACATGTCGCGCCGATGAAAGTCGGGATCGGCCCCGTTGATCTTCACCGCCTCATCCCACAGCACCGACGACGCGCCGAGCTTGGGCCGCCAGTGGAACTTCACAAAACGCGAAACGCCCGCCGCGTCGATGAGCCGGAAGGTGTGGACGCCGAAACCCTCGATCATCCGCAGCGAACGCGGGATGGCGCGGTCGGACATGACCCAGGTGAGCATGTGCATGGTCTCGGGAGTGAGGGAGACGAAGTCCCAAAAGTTGTCGTGCGCCGACGCCGCCTGTGGAAAGCCGCGGTCCGGCTCCATCTTCACCGAGTGGACGAAATCGGGGAACTTGATCGCGTCTTGGATGAAGAAGACCGGGATGTTGTTGCCAACGAGATCGTAGTTGCCCTCGGTGGTGTAAAACTTCACCGCGAACCCGCGCACATCGCGCGGCAGATCGCCCGAACCCGCGCCGCCAGCGACCGTGGAGAAGCGCACAAAGACTTCCGTCTTCGCTTTCGGATCCTGGAGAAACGCGGCCTTCGTGATGGCGCTGAGGTTATCATAGGCCTGAAAGTAACCGTGCGCCCCCGTACCGCGCGCATGGACGATCCGCTCGGGAATCCGCTCGTGATCGAAGTGGGTGATTTTCTCCCGCAGGATAAAGTCCTCGATGAGCGTGGGCCCGCGCGCCCCGGCTTTGAGCGAGTTCTGATTATCGGCGATGGGCAGGCCATGATTGGTCGTCAGCGTGTCTGCCAGGTT
This sequence comes from Chthoniobacter sp., assembly GCA_025351065.1. Taxonomy (GTDB): domain Bacteria; phylum Verrucomicrobiota; class Verrucomicrobiia; order Chthoniobacterales; family Chthoniobacteraceae; genus Chthoniobacter. Next base: position 2,433 of record JANXWQ010000338.1, read on the forward strand.
GCTGACCGTTTGATGCGTCTCGGCAACTTGCGCAGCGGCAGGAGTCTGCGGAACGGATTTCTTGGCGCGGGGTAGTTTAGGTTTGTTAGGCATGGGCATTGGAGCGGGTTAGGAGTGCACTTATACAGGGATCGGCGCAGGGCGCTGTAAAACGCCCGGCGACTCGCGGAACTAAGCGGCGGGTTTCTTCCCCTCGGGTTGGACGGTGGAATCTATTTGTTCCAGCAACTTTTGGGGAAGGGTTGCCTGTTCGAGGACGGCGATTTCGGGATCGTCGTGGGACTCAACCCCAACCTTCTGCGCAATCTCTTTCAGTAGTTTCAGCATCTTGGTATTCTCCTGCTCGGCCAGGAGATTGATTTGCAAATCCAAGTGGCTGCGCCGCTCATCGACGCGTGACTGGCGGTTCTCAGAAATCAGAATGAAGGTGGAAAGAAAGATCGCTTCGAGGGAAACCGCGAGAGTTAGGAGATTGAATGGAAATGGATCGATAGCCCTTCCGCGGAGCATGCTGTTGGTAAAAATCCAGATCGCGAACCACGCGACATGAACCCAAAGAAAAACCATGGACCCGCAGAATCGCGTGATCGTATCAGCCACCCGGTCACCGAGCTTCCGTTGAAGGTGCGCGGCATTTTCCAACTCAGCGATCAGTCGGACGTTTTGCGCTGTATGTCGCTCAATGGACTCCTGCTTGGAATTCGCTTTAGGTTTGTCAGGCATGGGTGTGGTGCGAGTCAGGAGTGCGTCTGTTCAAGGATCGGCGCAGGGGGTATTTCGTCGCCCGCACCGCTTTTCACACCGCCTAGTTCAGCGTCGGCTTCCAGCAGCGCGCTATTGATCGCAAACCCCGCCTGCATCCCCTCGGCCGCGGCGGCGATGACGAACTGCAAACCGCGGCTCGCATTGCCCGAGACGAAGACGCCGGGCACGCAGGTGGAAGCGTCCTCACTGCACTGCACACAACCATCTTCGGGGCAGAATTCGCAGCCAAGCATCTCGGCGAGGTGCGAACGCTGATACTGGCCGGGCGAGAAAAACAGCGCACTGCGGGCGCTCTCGCTGCCGTCTTGAAATAGGATGCGTTCGAGCTGCGCACCAGTGCCATCGAGGCGGGCGATGGGTGTCTGGATGACTTCCACTTCATTGCGGTCGAGTAGTTCGAGCGCGGCGCGGTCGCAGCGCGGCGCGCCATTGGTGCAAAGGATAATGTCCTTGCTCCACAAGCGCAGTTCCAGCGCCAGGTCCGCCGAGTCCTTGCAGGAACCGAGTACGGCCATCGGCTGCCCGCGATGCTCCCAGCCATCGCAGTAAGGACAGTTATGCGCCGAGACGCCGTAAAATTGGCGGAAGTTTTCAATCTGCGGCAACTCATCCACTAGACCGGTCGCGAGCAATAGCATCCGTGACTTAACCCGTTCTCCGCCTTCCAGCACGACGGTAAAGTTACCTGCACCACCCTCGACATCCTCCACCCTGATCTTGCGAAAGGCCACCGTCTCATACGGCGCGAGTTGCTCGCGCCCGATCTTCAAGAACTCCGCCGGTGCAATCCCATCGCGGCTGAGATAGCCGTGCATGGCGTGCGAGGCAGCGTTCCGCGGCTCTCCTGCGTCACATACCAGCACGCGGCGCAGACAGCGCCCCGGGATCAGCGCCGCGCTCAACCCCGCCGGCCCGCCGCCGACGATGGTCACATCCAGCAAACCCTCGCGCGCGTTGGAAGTCGAACGGTTGGGCTTGGGTTTGCTCATGTTAAAAATGAAGCATCGTGACGGCCTTGGAAGACACGAAGAGACGTCAATCGAGTGAGGGGCTAAGGGGAAAGCTAGGCGCTCCGCCTGGCGATAAGACGGTAGAGGCCGAGCAGAATCATCGCGCCGACGACCGAGCCGATGAAACCAGCCGGCTCGCCCTCATGGTAGAGACCAAGGGCCTGGCCGACGTAGGTGCCGATGAAGGAGCCGACGAGACCGATGAGAATGGTGACGATCCAACCGCCGGGGTCTTTGCCCGGCATGAGGAACTTGGCGATGGCCCCCACAATGAGGCCGATAAGGATGGCGGAAATGATGCCCATAAGGATTGGTGTGGGTTGAAGTTTCGAGGGATTGGTCAGCGCGTAGCAGGTTGCTTTGGGGCACATTTCTGCGTGACGTGCCAGAGTTTTGATACGCCGTAAATAAGCGCCGCGGGTTTGAGCAGCGCCACCGAGAGGCGGATCACTCCGCCGAGGATGCGCGTGGTCGGGAGCGCCCGCAGCACGTAGCCCGTGCCGAGCGCCCAAAGGAGTGTCTGGTGCGGGTAGAGCTGAGTGTGCGCGCCCACGTCGTCGAGGCAGCGCTGCACGTTCGCTTTCAGCGCAGCGAGTTGGTCTTCCATGAATTGCTCCGGGCTCCGGGACGGAGATTCCGCGGCAGTACTGTCCGTATTAGGTGGCATATTTTTTGCGGCGCAGGGGCGCGGTTAGTCGAGGTTCAGCTTGTGGCCCCAGCGCTTGAGCAATTTGCGCGTGCTTTCGGAATAATCGTCCCGCTCTTCGCACGCCATACTCCAGCCGATGAGCACGCCAAGGAGCAGCCCTGTACCGAAGACGCCGAGCACGGAAGTCCCGGGATTCTCCCGCACGTAGCGCTCGCCGGTGTGCAGCGCCTCGCCGGCCTTTTCTTTTGTCGTCTCCCAAGCCTGCGCCGCACTTTCCGCGGCAGCTTGGGTTGTCGTCGCGGGAGTCGGATTCATTGGATCGTCGTAGTTCATAAGGAATGGGTTGGATTAGGTTGGGAAGCGCGCCAGATCAGGGTTCCGATTTGCAGGACGCCTCACCGTTTCTTTTGAAGCTGATCGCCCCTCGCTTTCGCATCGCGCTTACAAATTCACGCTAGCACGAAATTATCGTCGTCAGCGCCTTGGCATCGCCTTTCGCTGCTAAAGACTTCCACTGACCGACGGCGGCTCGGGCGGGTGGAAGCGGCCCGAAACTTACCGCGCACCGCTTCCTCGCCTGCCACCAGGCCGGCGACTGCGATGGCGATGACAAGCCGCAGCGCGAATGAGAAGATGGAATAGTAAGTCAGCGCGGCGCTGAGCCGGAGCGCGTTGTCTTTCATCCAGTCGTCAAACGTAGCCTTGATGAGCTTGAGGACGTGGTTAACGGTGAGTGTTTGACATCCATAAGCTAAGGACAGGCAGACGCCCGCACGAGCAAAGCCCAGGTTCGCGCCGGGCGGCGAACGGCCAGGCCGGAATTGGCGCGGGCTTGGAAAATCTAGCGTCTCGCCGACCAGGAAAAACACGGCGATATGCCAAGCTCAAACGGGTGCGAAGCGGGATTGCCGTGGCGTTACTTATCTGCCGCGATGTTGATCACGGAGGTCGCGAGCTTGGACAGCTTCTTATCTGTGTCGGCTTCTTCGTTGAGCGTGGTTTGCAGCAGCTTCGCGCCCTCCTTGTCGCCGAGCAGCTCGGCGTAGGTGCGGGCGCATCCGTAGCCAGCCATCTCGTAATGTTCGACGCGTTGCGCTGCGCCGATCAGCCCCGCGTCGCGGACTTCTTCATCGGCTTCCTCCTCGATCATCTCTGCGCCTTCCTTGAGCGCGCCTTCCATGCCGAGGCACTTCGGCCCGCGCGTCGTCTGCCCGTGGCTGGTGAGGATTTTCTCCAGGCGCACGACGTGCTCCCTGGTTTGCTCAAGGTGCTCTTTGAAGCCCGCAGAGAGCTTTGCATTGGTCGCGGCTTTGGCCATTTTCGGTAGGGCGACGATGATCTGTTTCTCGGCGCTGTAGAGGTCTTTCAGTTCGAGGATATAGAGGTCTTTGAGGGTTTCGAGTTTCATGGGTAGTGATGATAGTTAGGTTGTGGCTGAGAGGAAATTAGATGCGTCCCCAAGCCGTGCTGACCGGCTGTATCGTGGCGGGACGAGGACGCGGATGTGGGCCTTCCAAAAAATTTTCGACCGTGTCCATCGAACGAAAGGGGGGCACTGGATCGCTTCATCCTTCCTGCTGATGGCGTGCTTTAACCTCGTCGCGCGCCCCTTTTAGCAACGCGCCGAATTGGGACTCAGCGGCGGCTGCAATTGATAAGCGCAAGGGGCCAGTCCCACGCGAAATCCGAGCATGAAAACAAGCCGCGCGGTGGCCCGCTGGATCGCAGCGGTGCAGCCCTCCTCCTCAAATGCCGGTGCTGCCTGAGCCACCATCGCCGCGGCGCCGGCTCGAACTGACGGTTTCCTCGGCGACCATTATGAAAGTGCTCGCCGCGGGTCTGCTGACATATCTCGCAGTGCAGCTCTGGCCCCTCTTGGAACTGCTATTCCTCGCGCTGCTGATCGCGATCACCCTTTTCCCAATAGTAACCTGGACCCGCCGCCACGGCTGGCCCGATTGGAGCGGCATCCTCATCAGCGCTCTCCTGCTCTTTGTCTCCGTCGCGCTCTTTGCCTGCATTCTGATCCCCACCATCGGCAACCAAGGCGCGGAGATGATCAAGAAGCTGCCCGCATTCCAAAAAGAAGTGGGGATGCGCCTGCCCTCGCCGTTGCTCCGCGATGCCGTGAACAAGATCTTCGAATCGGCCTCGTTCTCGAATCCCGAACCGTTGATGAAACAGTTCCTGGCCTGGGGAACGGTCGCAGTGCAAGCGCTCGGCGAGTTCCTGATCGTTCTGGTCTTCGCAGTCTATTTCCTCGCGGACGGCGAGCGGGTGTATCGCTGGCTGCTCGCGTTCCTGCCGGAGATTCATCGCCAAAAAGTGGGCGCCGCCTCGCCGGAAATCGTTTCGGTGGTTGGCAGTTACATGCTGGGACAATTGATTACCTCGCTGGTCTGCGGGACTTATACGTTCATCATCCTGAGCGTCCTGCATGTCCCGAGCGCGGCACTCCTTGCGGTGATTGCCGGCGTATTCGACATCCTGCCGCTCATCGGCTTTTTCCTTTCGATCATCCCAGCTCTCATTGTGGCGATGTCCGTCTCGCCGGCCGCCGCCGGGTTGGTTTTACTCCTCTACAGCGTCTATCACGTCTTCGAGAACTACTTCATCGTGCCGAAGATTTACGGCGACCGGCTGCGGCTCTCCACGCTCACCGTGCTGGTCTCGTGCATGGCCGCGGCGCTCGTGGCCGGGGTCGTCGGCGCGATTGCCATTCTGCCGGTCGTGGCGTCCTACCCGATCATCGAGCGGATCTGGCTGAAG
>JANXWQ010000428.1 GCA_025351065.1 Chthoniobacter sp.
CGATGTCCGCTTTATCGCGGCTGACGACAAGACGCCGCTGAAGTTTCATTTCGAACGCTACGATGGGTTGCTCAACGAGGCCTATGCCTGGGTCAAAGTGCCGGACGTAAAACCGGGTGCCTCCGTCACCTTCTGGCTTTATTATGGCAATGCCGGCGAGGCGGCGGGCGGCGGGGCCGATCCTAAGACTACCTATGATCCCGAGACCCTGCTCGTGTATCACTTCAGCGAGAGCGGCGGCGTGCCGGCGGATGTTACCGGCGGCGGCCATGCGGCGGAGGGCGCGGGTCTGCCGGTCAGCGCGTCGGCCATCGCTGGCGGACTCCGGCTCACGGGGCAAAACGGCGTGGTTATTCCCAAGGCTCCTGACCTCGTCTGGATCGAAGGCAGCCCGGCGACAGTCTCGCTCTTGGTCAAGCCCACGATGCTTGCGCCAAACGCCGTAATCGTTAGCCGTCGCGAGGCGGACAAATCGTTGGTCATCGGGCTTAACGACGGCGTGCCTTATGTCGAGGTCAACGGGCCGGGCGGCGCGCAGCGCACCACGGCGGGCACGGCGCTCGAGGTGAATGTGTGGCGGCATCTCGCCGTCACGGCGGAAGGGACTAAGCTGACCCTCTGGGTGCATGGCGAAAGCTATGCCACACTCGCCACGGGACTGCCGACGTTGAACGCACCGTTTGTCCTCGGCAAAGACAAGGAGGCCGGGGCGGACGCACCGGCTTCGTTTGTCGGTGAAATCGACGAGTTTCAACTCGCCAAGACGGCTAGGTCTGCGGGCTGGGTGAAGCTGGCGGCACTTAGCCAGGGTGGCGGTGAGAAGGCGACCAAGCTGGTGGCTAGTGGGGAAGACGAGGCCTCGAAGCACAATGCCGAGGGTGAGATTGGCAAGCACCTGTCGCTCATCAGTGACATCTCGAAGTCGCTGACTATAGACGGATGGGTAGTCATCGGACTTTGCACCCTGCTGGCGATGGTCGGCGGGCTCGTGGCGGTGACGAAGTTCTTCTATTTGCAGAAAATCACGAAAGCGACCGCCGCCTTTCTGAAACTTTGGGAAGACCTCGCGCCCAATCTGCATGTGCTCGACGGTGGTGATGAGGAGATCATCAAGAGCATGGGTGGCAAAGCCACACCCAAGGCGCAGAAGCTACTTAACCAGTCGCCGGTCTATCATATTTATCAGATAGGTTGCGGCGAGATTCAGGATCGATTGGCGACAGCTCGCGAGAACTTCCAGGGTCTTTCCGGCCGCTCGATGCAGGCCATTCGCTCGACCCTTCACGGCGGGCTGGTGCGCGAGGTGCAGAAACTTAACAGCAGCCTGGTGTTTCTCACCATTGGTATTGCAGGCGGGCCTTACCTCGGGCTGCTGGGCACGGTTATCGGGGTTATGATTACTTTCGCCGTCATCGCGAAAAGCGGGCAGGTGGAGGTGAACTCGATCGCGCCGGGCATCGCGGGTGCGCTGCTCGCCACGGTGGCCGGTCTGGCGGTCGCCATCCCGGCGCTGTTTGCCTACAGCTACATCGCCTCCCGCATCAAGGACGCGATCAGCGAGATGGAAATCTTCATCGACGAGTTTGTCACCCGTGTCGCCGAGTTTTACTCCGAGCCGAACCGCTAACTGACACCGCACCCATGCAAGCCGGCGATAACAAAAGCTACGATGACATCAATGTCACCCCGATGGTGGACTTGTATCTCGTGCTGCTGCTGATTTTCATCATTATGACCACGGCGGGCGTGCAGGGGGTGAAGGTCAACTTGCCGAAGTCGGGCAAGCCTTCCAAGCTGGATGGGCCGAAGATGCAGGCCATCACCATCGACAACCAGGGCAACATCAAGCTCAACGCCGAGTCGGTAACGCTGGAATCGCTGGAATCCAAGCTGGGTCAGGTGAAGGCCAGGACGCCGGAGTTTCCGTGCGTCGTGCGGGGCGACAGCCAGACGCAGTACCAGATCATTATGAACGTCATCGACGTTCTCGGACGGCTGAACATTTCGCAGATCGGGCTGGCGACCAAGCCGCCCAAGTAACCCGCAACCCACACCCATACCTATGAGCCAGGAACTGCAAACTCCCGAACCGCCGGTTCGTTCATCGCGCCCGCAGCCGGCGGCCCGCCCGCCCGCGCCGTTGCGCCATCGCAAGTCCTCGTCGGAACTTATCCACGAAGCCGAGGATGACGGTTTTGCCAAACGCCACCGCGGCCTGCTCATCGTCGCCGGGGTGCTCGTGCTGGGGCTGGTGATTTACTTTTTCCCCAAGCCCGACCCGAGCGCGCCGGTGCGCAAGGCGGAGAAGATCGTGCAGGTGCAACTGCCGCCACCGCCACCGCCGAAGGTGGTGCCTCCACCGCCGCAGAAAGTCCCGCCGCCGGAAAAATTGGAGAAGCCCGTGGCTGCCGAGGACAAGCCTAAGGACGTACCGAAGAAGGCTGACAACCCGCCGCCGACCGCACTCGCGACGGGCATCAAGGGCGACGGGCCGGGCATGGGTTTGGGTGATCGTGGCAACGGGCTGGGCGGGGGCAATTCCATCGGCGGCAACGGCAGTGGCGGCGGTGGGAGCAAGTTCGGCTGGTACGCCGGGCAGATTCAGTCGAAGGTGACACAGGCCATGCAGCGGAATCCGAAGACGCAGAAGGCCAGCCTCGCCCGGCTCGAAGTGCGCATCTGGCCGGACGGCACCGGGCGGGTGACGCGCGCGGAACTAGCGAGTCCGACCGGCGATGCGGCGCTGGATACCGCCATTCGGGATCAAGTCCTGACGGGCCTGCAGCTCCCAGAAGCGCCGCCCGCGGGCATGAAGCTGCCCATCGTCCTGCGCCTCGCGGCGCGCCGGCCTTAATCGAAAAATCTCCGCCTGTTCATGCCCACCGACCGACCTTGTTTCCGCCGGCGTTTTGCGCGTCTCTTCACCGCTTCGGTGTGCGTCTCCGCGGCGTGGCCCGCGCTCGCCGGGACGCCCGCAGATCCCGCCGGGCCGCTGCCGGCGAGCGGAGTGACGCGACCGCTTTTCGCGGCAAACTCAGTGCCGCCGATCACGCCGCCCATCGGCGGCGATGCGGTTTTGCCCCAGGTGCTGCCGGTCGCCGCGCCGGGCGCGAAAGAGGAGCCGGTGTTGGCGAAAGTGACGCCGTCGCAGAACGTCACCATCAACCTCATCAACCGGCTCGTCGCACGCGGCGTGCTGCCGAAAGAGGACGCGGAGGCGTTGATCCAGCAGGCGGAAAATGACGCCGCCGACGCGCGCGCGCAGGCCGCGGCGACGCAGGCGGCGGTCAGCGAGGCGCAGGCGGTGGTGAGTCAGGTCGGGCCGTTGCTCGCCATCCCGCCGCAGGTTCCGCCGACGCCCTACATCCCGCCGTACTCCGGCTCGGACAGCGCGGTGCGCGTGACTTACATCCCGGAAAATGTGAAGGCGCAGATGCGCGATGAAATCCAGGCGGCGGTGCTCGCGCAGGCGCGCAACGAGCGCTGGGCCGACCCGCGCGCGCTGCCGGAATGGACGACGCGCATCCGGCTTTTCGGCGACGTGCGCACGCGCTACGAGGGGCTCTACTTTCCGAATGGCAACGACAACACCGGCGCGTTTCCGAACTTCAACGCGATCAACACGGGCGCGCCGTTTGATGTCAGCGGCACGGTGTTTTCGCCGCAGCTCAATGTGGATCAGGATCGCACGCGGCTGCGGCTGCGGCTGCGCTTCGGCGCGGAGGCGAATCTCGGTGAGGGCTTCACCGCCGGGCTGCGGATCGCCACGGGCGAAAACAATTCGCCGGTCACCACGAACCAAAGTCTCGGCAGCGCGGGCTCGGGACAAGGCGGCAATTTTGCCAAGTACGCCATCTGGCTCGACCGCGGCTTTTTGAAATACGAGACCGGCTCCGAAGCCGCACCGGCACAGCATCCGCGGCCGGCAGTCGCGGACGGCAAGGGCACCGCCGCCAAGGAAATCGCCGCGCCGCCCGCCGAGCCGCTGACGCGCAAACTCGCGATCACGCTGGGCCGTTTCTACAACCCGTTTTTCGCCACGGACGTGATCTGGGACGACGATGTCGGCTTCGACGGCATCGCCGGCAAGGTGAACTACGAAGTCACCAAAGGCGTCACGCCGTTCCTCACCCTCGGCGCGTTTCCGATCTTCAACACCGACCTGAATTTTTCCTCGAACCGCCCGGACAAATTCAAGAGCGAGGACAAGTGGCTCTACGCCGGCCAACTCGGGCTCGACTGGGTGCCGCACAAGGATTTCGCCGTCAAACTGGCCGCAGCCTACTACGTCTTCGACCGCATCGCGGGCCGCCTCTCCGAGCCCTACACGCCGCTCACCGCGCAGGACGCGGGCAACACCGACGGCACCCGCCCGGCCTTTGCGCAAAAGGGCAACACCTACATGGCGCTGCGAAACATCGTGCCCACGGCGGACAACAATTTCGGCACGACGAATCAGTTCCAATACTTCGGCCTCGCCACGCCGTTCCGCGTGCTCGGGCTCACGGGCAAGCTCGACTACTCGCGCTACGAGCCGTTCACCGTTTCGGTCTTCGGCGAGTATTTGAAAAACCTCGCGTTCGACCGCACGGCCATCAACGCGCGGGCGATCAACAACCGCGCGGCGAACACCGCGCTGGGTGGCACCGGCGTGTTCGACGGCGGCAACACCGCGTTCATCGTGGGCGTGAAAGTCGGCCATCCGACGCTCGACAAACGCTGGGACTGGAGCGCGACGATGAACTACCGCTACGTCGAGAGTGACGCGGTGGTGGACGGCTTTGCGGATTCGGATTTCGGCGGCGGCGGGACGAATGTGCAGGGCTACACCTTCGGCGGCGCGCTGGCACTCGGGGCGCGCGTTTCACTCGGGTTGCGCTGGATGAGCGCCAACCAAATCGCCGGCCCGCCGCTGAAAAGCGACACGCTCCAAGTGGATGTGAGCGGGAAATTCTGACCATGAAACGCCTTCTTCTTTCCGTCCTAGCCCTCGCGTTTTGCGCGGTGGAAAAAACGTCCGCCGCCGACGCGCCGAGCCCCGCCGAAGCCAAGCTGCGCGACAGCGTGCGCGCTTTAACCCTGCAACTCCGCACCGCGGAAAACGACAAGGCGACGATGCAGGCCGCCCAGTCCGACGCCGAGGAAAAGGTCAAGGCGCTGACCGAGCAGGTCGAGAAATACAAGGTGCAGCTCGTGGCCGAGAAGGAGGCGGCGGACAAGGCGCTCGCCGAACTCGACGCGAAAATCACCGCCAAAGACGCGGTGATTGCGAGCGGCAAACGGGATCTCGACAGTTGGAAAAAAGGGCATGCCGAACTGAAGGCCGCCTATGAAAAAGTGGTCGCCATCGGCAACACGAAGGAAGCCGAGCGGGCGAAACTCGCGGCGCGCGTGATTGTGCTCGACCGGCAGGTCGTGGAGCAGCGGGCGCGCAATGCCGCGCTCTACCAGACCGGCACGGAGGTGCTGAGCCGCTACGAAAAATTCGGGCTCGGCACCGCGCTGGCCTCGCGCGAACCGTTCGTCGGCACGACGAAAGTGAAGTTTGAAAACCTGATCCAAGACTACTCGGATCAGCTCGCGGATCAGAAAATCAAAGCCGAGGCGCAGCCGCCGCCAGCCGCCGCCGCGGCATCGGCAAAAGCGGAAAAGGCTGCGCCCAAAGCCAAACGGTAGGTGCATCTGCGCAGGCTTTTTGCAAGCAAGGATTGGGCGCTGAAAAGTCGCCGGATCGTTGCAATGCGGGGCTTGCAGTTGGGGCCGTCTCCCGTTCCGTCCCACTGCCCATGAAACCGACTGCCGCGCCTCGCCGCGTCCGACTTCAGCCCTGCGCATGTCCCTTCCGCCTCGCGGCGGCGCTGGGCATTTGCTTCACGCTCGCGGCGGGCATGCGGGTGCGGGCGGGGGACATTCTGCGCAGCGGCGGGGCGGCCGGCGCGCACGGTGCGCCCGCCGCTTTCGGCCCGAATCCCGCCACGACCACGCAGGCGCGCAACAACGCCAGGGACGTGCTTTCCCGCACCACGCAGGCGGTGCAGGACGTGAAGGCGATGCAAGCCGCGGCCAGCGCGGCGGCGCGCAGCGGCGCGGCGAATCTCGGCCCCGACCCAAATCATCCGGGCTTCGCTTTGCCCAGCGTGCCGAACGGCCTCGCGACCGGCGGACTCGTGCCGAGCACCGGCCTAGCCAGCCCCGGTGTCGCCAATCCGACGACCACCTGGCAGGGCGTGCAGACGCCCGTGCAATCCGCCGCCAGCGGACCCACCACGGTGAATATCAAGCAGACCGCGTCGCAGGCGCTGCTCACCTGGCAGACCTTCAACATCGGCAAAGACACGACGCTGCGCTTCGACCAAAGCGGCGGCGGCGCGAACGCGGGCCAGTGGATAGCCTTCAACAAAATCAACGACCCGACCGGCTCGCCCACGCAAATTCTCGGCGCGCTCCGGGCCGACGGGCAGGTCTATGTCATCAATCAGAACGGCATCATTTTCGGCGGCGCGTCGCAGGTGAACACGCACGCGCTCGTCGCCTCGTCGCTGCCGATCAATGACAACCTTGTCGCCCGCGGCCTGCTCAACAATCCCGATGCGCAGTTCCTTTTTTCCTCACTGCCCATCAGCGCCGGAAGCAAGGGTGCACCGGCCTTCACGCCCGCCGCCGCGCTCACGCCGAGCGGGCAGAGCGGCGATGTGGCGGTGCAAAAAGGCGCTTCGCTGACCAGCCCCACGACGCCCGATCATGTGGGCGGACGCATCGTGCTCGTCGGCCCGAATGTGCGCAACGCCGGCACTATTTCCACGCCCGACGGCCAGACGATTCTCGCCGCCGGCCAGCAGGTCGGTTTTGCCGCGCACCCAGGCAGCGACCCGAGCCTGCGCGGGCTCGATGCCTACATCGGTGCGGTCGCCGATCCCGCACTCGCCGATCCGCCACACGCGGGCGACGCGACGAACGCCGGCTTCATCGACGCGCCGCGCGCGAGCGTCGTGATCGCCGGAAAAAATGTCAGCCAGTTCGGCATCATCGACAGCACCACGTCGGTCTCGCTGAACGGACGCATCGACCTCGTCGCGGACTACGATGCCGCCGGCAATCTCGAGGACAACGCCTCCAACAGCGCCAGCGGCGGCGGCGTGCGCAATCTCAGCCCGTACACTTTTCTGCCGCGCACGGCCGGCACGGTCACGCTCGGCGCGGATAGCGTGACGCGGATTCTGCCCGAGCTTTCCACCACCGACATCGTCATCGGCAAAGCCCTGCCGCTGCTTTCGCAAATCAACGTGCAGGGCCAGGCCGTCCACCTCGCGGCGCGCGCCGCGGTCTTCGCGCCGAACGCAAACGTCGCGCTCAGCGCAGGCACCTGGGTTTTCCAGCCGGGGGTGAGTCAGAGGACGAATTTCATTTACGCCGGCGGGCAGATTTATCTCGACGCAGGCGCGACGATCAACGTCGCTGGCTCCATCGACGTCACCGCGCCGGTAACGGAAAACATTCTCTCCGTGCAGTTGCGCGGCAGCGAGCTGGCCGACTCGCCGCTCCAGCGTACCGGGCCGGTGCGCGGCACCGCGATCAGCATCGATGTGCGCAAGACCGGCCGCTACAACGGCCTCGCCTGGGTCGGCACGCCGCTCGGCAACGCCGCCGGTTTTGCCAATCTCGTCCAGCGCACCGCGGCGGAACTGACCACGGGGGGCGGCTCGGTGAAGCTGACTGCTGGCGGCTCCGTGGTTTTGCAACCGGGGGCAAAGATCGACGTCTCCGGCGGCTGGACGAACTACGACGGCGGCCTGATACAGACCACGCGGCTGCTCGCCGACGGCGCGCTCTACGACATCGCGCAGGCCACGCCGGATCGCGTGTACTCCGGCATCTACACCGGCACTTTCACGAGCACGCACGCGAAGTACGGCCTCACCGAAACCTTCAGCCATCCGCTCGACATGCTGGGCGCGCACTTCGAGCCCGCCTACACGCAGGGCGCGAGCGGCGGCGCGATTGCGATCAGCGCGCCCGCCGTGGCGCTCGACGGCGAGTTGCTCGGGCTCACGGTCGGCGGCCCGCGGCAGCGCAGCGCCACGCCGCTGACGAGCACGCTCACGCTCGCTTTTCAAGCGCAAGACACCAATCCATCCACTGCTTTTATTGCATACGCGCCGACGCCGCCCGCCGTCGTCTTCGACCACGGCAGCAGCCTGCCGGCGGCCGATCCTTTCGCGCTCGACCTCGCCGGTCTGGCGCTGCCGCTGCGCGTCGAGCGGCGGATGAAAGTGGTGCTCTCGCCGGATCTCGTCAGCACCAATGGCTTTGGCAACTTCGACCTCGACAACCGCGACGGCGGCATCGCCATCCCGGCGGGCATCGCGCTCACGATGCCGGCGGGCGGCTCGATCAAACTCAAGGGCGCGAACATCGACATCCAGGGCCGCATCGCGGTGCCCGGCGGCACGCTGAGCGCGGATGTTTCCAGTCTCGCGCAGCCCACCCTGAATGATCCGCTCATCTTTCAAGTCAAGCCGCCGCCCGATCCGACGCGCGGCACTTTCACGCTCGGCGCACGCGCCGCGCTGAGCACGGCCGGCCTGATCGTGGATGACCGCGCGGATTCGCCCGGGCGGCTCAGCCAGCCGCTCGTCACCGCCGACGGAAAAAACTCCATCGATGGCGGGGCGATCGCCATTCGCAGCTACAACACGGACCTGCTGCCGGGCAGTGTGATCGACGCGGCGGGGGGCGTCGCCGTGAGCGCTGGCGGGAAGCGGACTTTTGGCAAAGGCGGCAGCATCGCGATCAGCGCGGGGCAGGATTTGAACATCGCGTCCGTGCTCGGCGGACGGCTGATTTTCGGCGCGACGCTGCGCGGTTTTTCCGGCAGCACCGGCGGCTCGCTGAGCGTGAGCACGGCGCAGATTCAGGTCGGCGGGAGCAGCGCGAGTCCCGGCGTGCTGCACCTCGCGCCGGAGTTTTTCAGCGCGGGCGGGTTCGGCAGCTTCACGCTCACGGGCTATGGCGCGGCGGGCGCGCTGCCCGGTGAATTTCTGCCCGCTGTGGTCATCGCGCCGGGCACCGTCATCGCGCCGGTCGCGCAGTCGTGGCTCGCCTGGACGACGGCCACGGACGTGACACTCGCGCCCGCGCTTTTGCCGGAAGGCCAGCGCACGCCGGTCAGCCTCACCTTCGCCGCGCCCGGTCTGACCAATACCCCTTACGACTCGACTCAGATCATCGCGCGCGGCGATTTTGTGATGGGCGCGGGCGCGGTCATCCGCACCGATCCGCGTGGCAGCGTGACCATCAGCGGCAACACCGCGGCGGTGCTTGGCTCGATCATCGCGCCGGGCGGCGCGATCACGGTCAGCGGGAAAAATAACGCCGCGATCCTGGCGCTCAACCAGACCGGCGCGGCGCAGCCGAATGTCGATCTTGGGCCGCACAGTTTTCTCTCCACCGCCGGCACGACGGTGCTGACGCCCGACCCGCGCGGCCACCGCACGGGCGCGGTGCTCGACGGCGGACGGATCAATATCAGCGGCAACATCGTCGCCGAGGCGGGCGCGGTGCTCGATGTGTCCGGCGCGCACGATGTGCTCGAGCTTTCGCCCGCGTACGGCGGCGCGGCGGGCCGCGGAGCGCCGCTGGATTTTGGCGAAAACGGCATCCGCCTCGCGCGTTCGCGCGCCAATTCGCTGGCCGGTTCGCGCGTCGTGCCGACGGTCGTGGAAAGCAACGGCGGCACCATTTCGCTGCTCGGCGACCAGGAGCTTTTCACCGACGCCACGCTGCTCGGCCGCGCGGGCGGGCCGAGCGCGCTCGGCGGCAATCTTATCATCGGCTCGGGGATTTTCACCCCGGTGAGCGGGGTCGCACCGACGCCGCTCAACCCCACCCTCCTCGTGACGCAAAACGGGCGCACGATCCCGGCGGCATTTTCGAAAATTTACTATGACGTCATTCATGACCGGATCGATATTTTTC
>JANXWQ010000429.1 GCA_025351065.1 Chthoniobacter sp.
GAACTTCGCGCCGGCGATCATCGAGCCGATGTCCATGGCGATGATCTTCTTGTTCTTCAACGACTCCGGCACATCGCCGCTGACGATACGCCGCGCCAGCCCTTCCACGATCGCCGTCTTCCCCACGCCCGGCTCGCCGATGAGCACCGGGTTGTTTTTCGTCCGCCGCGACAGCACCTGCATGGTGCGCCGGATTTCATCGTCGCGCCCGATGACGGGCTCGATCTTGCCCTTCTTCGCCAGCGCCGTGAGATCGCGCCCATACTTTTCCAGCGTCTGATATTTCCCCTCCGGATTCTGATCCGTCACCCGCTGCGAACCGCGCACCTGCTGCAACGCCTGCATCAGCTTCGCCCGCGTAATGCCCGCGTCTTTCAAAATGCGCGCCGCCCCGACTTTCGCGTCCGCCAGCGCGAGGAGGTAATGCTCCGCGCTGAGATACTCGTCCTTGAGCTTTGTCATCTCTCCCTCGGCGGCATTGAGCGTAGCCGTCAGCTCGCGCCCGATGCCCACCTGCCCGCCATGCACCGTCGCCCGCCGCGCCAACTCCGCACGCACCGCGTCCTCGATGCCGCGCGGCGCGACGCCCAGCTTGTCGAAAAGCGGCCCCGCCAGCCCCTCGCTCTGCTCCAGCAGCGCGAGCAGGAAATGCTCATTGTCGATTTCGGCATGCCCGGCCTTCGAGGCGAGATCCTGCGCGGCCTGCACGGCCTCCTGCATTTTTTGGGTGAAGCGGTCTAGTCTCATGGTGTTAAAAAGTCTGCCGCACCTCTCAGCAAATAGCTTTCCAAAATTTGTCCAGAAGCAAGCCCCGCTTGATCGCGCCACGCGGACGCTTTGGCCGCCACCCACCGCCCGCTATTCCATGCCAGCCCGACACACTCCCGCCAAATCTGCTTTGCCGTTCCACCCCACCGCACCTAAGATCGGCACTGCTCCCCAATCTGCGCCCGTAGCTCAACCGGATAGAGCAGCGGTTTTCTAAACCGCCGGTTAGGAGTTCGATTCTCCTCGGGCGTACGGCGCTTGCCGCCGCCGCGCGCGCGCCCTACATGGGCCGCATGCCGGTGAAACTTCTCGCCTTTGCCCAGACCCGCGACGCGCTCGGTTTCCACGAGCGCTTCATCGACTGCGCGCCAGGCGAAACCCCGCGCTCCATCCTCGCGCGGCTGGCTCCGGCGCTCGATCCCGCGGCGCTGCGCGTGGCCGTGGATGGCGAGTACGGCGACTGGGACGCACCCATCGGCGCGGCCACGGAACTCGCGCTCATCCCGCCTGTGAGCGGCGGCTGACTGGCATGGAAACACACCTCGTTTTCACCCACGCGCCCATCGTCGTGCCGGCGCTCGCGCTGCCTTCGCGCGAGGTCGGGGCGTGTGTGGAGTTCCACGGCATCGTGCGCGCAATCGAAGGCGCGCACACGCTCGCCGGGCTGCACTACGAGGCTTACGAAACGATGGCGCGCACGCAG
Organism: Chthoniobacter sp.; assembly: GCA_025351065.1. Lineage (GTDB taxonomy): Bacteria > Verrucomicrobiota > Verrucomicrobiia > Chthoniobacterales > Chthoniobacteraceae > Chthoniobacter. The sequence goes on from JANXWQ010000429.1 coordinate 1,472, forward strand.
CTCGCGCGCATTTTCGCCGAACTGCACGTCGCGCAGCCGTGCGCCGCGGTGCAGTTCATCCACCGCCTCGGCTGGGTGCCGGTGGGCGAGGCTTCGCTCTACATGCGAGTGCTGGCCGCGCATCGCGGCGAGGCGCTGCGTTTTCTCGCCACGGCCATCGACCGGATGAAAACCGACGTGCCCATCTGGAAGCGCGCCTGACCGGAAATGCAGCTTGCCAGCGCCGAGCGCAGGGCCAAGCTCGCAGTCTCCACTTCCAACCCTATGAAAAAACTCCACCTGCTCCCGCTCACCACATTGTTCGCCGGCCTCGTTGCGTTAGCCCCCGTGGCGGTGCGCGCGCAGGAACCGGAGAAACTTTCGCTGCCCACGGCCATCACCGGCGGCATGGACATCGAGTTTCGCACGCGCAAAAATCTCGACGACAAAGGCAAACCGCAGAAAGGCGTGACCGACCAGTACGTGCTCTCGCTCAATGTGGCGCAGACCACCGAGTTCAAAGGCTCCATCCAGCGCCAGCCGGCCCTCGGCGGCATCCTCGGCACGGGGCAAAAGGCGCAGCTCGCCTACTCGATTGACCTGGCCGTTTTGAACCCGGCCAACCTTGCGCAAAAACGCAGCGTGGGTAAGTGGGTGGGCACCGTGCCGGTCACGGGCAATGGCGAATACAACGAGGAAGGGCTGCCGGACAGCTTGCAGCGCATCGCCGTGGATGCCATTGGCAAAGCGCCGGCTTTTACTGACAAGTTTGGCGGCAAGCTAATCGGCAAGGGCAAGAAAGCGGCCAATGCCGTGACTTACATCCGGGAACTCGCGGGCAAGCAGGTGAAAGTGGAAGTCAAGAACACCGACCCGATGCGCTTTGAGTCGTTGGCTCTGGCGATGGGGCCAGCGCAGACTTATCCGCGCACGGTGGTCAATGGCAACCTCGACTACGACTACGAGACGGGTAACTACTACACCAACGGCATCCGCTTTCTCTACCAGCAGAACGGCAAGGAGACCGAGGACGTGGTCACCGGCTCGATCAAATGGGTGGAAGACGCCAACCGCGCCAGCAACGGCAAGGGTCAGTATGAGTTTAACCTGCGTTTCAACGAGGCCAAGAACACCAAGCCGGCGGGCGAAGCCGCGGCCTTTGCCAAGATGTCCGACGAAGAAGCCTTCTTCGCTGTGGATAACACCATCCCGTCGCTCACCGGCACGATCACCTACGAAGATCAGATGACCACCGTGGGCGACAAGCAGCAGCCCGGCTCCAGCAAGATCAAATACAACCTCGCGGCCAACCAACTGACCAAGGTGCAAATCATGAATTTCTTCAAGCTCTGGCTCGTCTGCGTCGGCCCGACGAACGACGAGTAAGTCGCGGGACGTATTGGGTAGTTAGGCGCTTCTGGCCGCGTTCTACAATCCAAGCAATGAACAACACTGCCTCTGCGTCAACAAACGAAGCACCTCACGGTCTCGAGGCTAGCAAACGGCCCCTGCTGTTACTGGGTCTCAGGGCGTGATTCGCTCGCGCCTGCTGAGCAGGCTGTATCAACGCCAACGGCGTTACATCAATCAGCCCAGGGTTGGCACGACGCAGGAGCGCCTACCCTGGGTTTCCCGCAAAAGAGAGGCCAACCCCAACGAAGTTGCATCGCTCATCATCGCTCGCCGCGCGCGATGCAACCCCGTTGGGGTTGGCCCGGCGGTGGGTTAATCCCAGGTAGCTCGTGCCTCGCAACCCTGGGC
>JANXWQ010000440.1 GCA_025351065.1 Chthoniobacter sp.
CCAAAAAGGCTGCGGCTTGTCCGCCAGGACGCGCACCGCTGGACGCTCCGCGCGCACGTCGGAGTGCGTGTAGAAAATGATTCCTCGCGCGAGGAATTTTCCCGTAAGCATCGGCTCATCGCCGCGGCGCTCACGCATCAGCACCTGGGCGATAGGCTTCGCCGAACTCTCCGCCTCGACCGCGGGCAGCGCGACAGTCAGCGCGCCGACGAGCAGCCCGAGGCTCGCGGTGGAACTGGCGAGAAGCCATTCGGTGAGATTTTTCCGCCGCAAAAATACGAGGCTCACCGCGAGTCCCGCGAAGACGAGCAGCACCGGCACGTCGAAGGGGCGCAACATTTTCGTCAATGAAGCGATTTTTCCGACGAACCAGCCGGACGACCCTGCGGGCACCACTTCGAAGAACGCCAGCACGGCTAAAAATCCGACCACCGTGCATTGAAAAAAAGCGAAGCCCATAACCATCCGCCGCTCGCCTACGCTCGCAAAGCCGTGCTCCAGCAGCTCATCGAGCGTGCGCCCGACGAGCACAGCGAGCGGCACGAAAAGGTAGAACGCGTACGAGGGCAGCTTCGATTGCGCGGCAGTGAGAAAGACGAGGCTGGTGAGCAGCCAGCACCATTGGAAAAACACCGCCTCATCCGCACGCAACCGGCCCCACGCGCGCCGCACGGTGAGCGCCACGGCGGGCATCCACGGCAGCGAGGCGAGCAGGAGCAGCCCGGCGTAATACCAGACGTGGTTGTTTGACGGATGCTCCGCCACGAACATGCGTCGTAAATTGTCGCGGATGAAAAACTCCTCCCAAAACGGCTTCGCGTGCCAGGCGAACATCGCGCCATACCACGGCACGACGATGACGGCATACGCGACGACGCCCCACCAGAATCCGCGTCCGCGAAAAAGCAGCGGGCGCTTTGTGCCGAGCGAAAAGACGACCGTCGCGAGGACCGTGACGATGGAACCGAGCGGCCCTTTCGTCAGCACCGCCAGCCCTGCGAAGACGAGATGCCAGAACATCCAGCGGTCGCGCCGCTCGGGCTCGCGCACCGCGAACCAGTAGCAAAAAAGCGCCGCCGCGAGGAACGCCGCGAGCGGGACATCCGTCAGCATCAGCCGCGACATGACACAAAACTCCACACCCGTCGCCAGCACCAACGCCGCGAGAAAGCCCGTGCGCGCATTCCACACCCGCGCGCCGAAAGCCCACACCAGGAGCACGAGCGCCGTCGCGAAAAGCGCCGTCGGCATCCGCCCCGCGAATTCCGTTTCGCCCAGCGCCTGGAACGAACCGGCGACGAGCCAGTAGTAAAGAATCGGCTTTTCAAACTGCGGTGCGCCGTAAATCTGCGGCGTCATCCAGTCGCCCGACTGCACCATCTCGCGCGCCGTTTGCGCGTAGAAAGGCTCGTCTGGATCAATCAATCCGAGCGTTCCCAACCGCCACCAAAACGCGACGAAACACACGGCGAGCAGAACGGCAAAATCGATCTTACGGCTGGAAAACACGCGCCACCGTCCGCAATCGCTCCGAGAGCGGCAAACAAAATTGGCGCACCCACAAAAAGCAAAACGCCCCGGCCTTTCGACCGGGGCGTTTGCGAGTAGTTATTCCTGCGAGAGACGCTTAGTAGCGCTTCTGGTAGCCGCCGCGCTCGCCGCCGGCGCCGCCGCCACCGCCGAAGGACTTGCGGGGTCCGCCGCCGCCGGGAGGACGGTCTTCGCGCGGACGCGCTTCATTGACGGTCAGCGCGCGGTTCTGGAAATTCTGGCCGTGGAACTGCGAGATGGCCTTCTGGGCCTCTTCGGCGCTCGACATGGTGACAAAGGCGAAGCCGCGGGACTTACCGGTGAATTTATCCTGCATGAGGGCGGCCTCGGTGACGGTGCCGCATTGGGCGAAGTGATCCTGAAGATCCATTTCGGTGGTATCGAAGGAAAGATTCCCGACGTAGAGTTTGGTGGACATGATGGTTTTGTTTTCTAATTAGCAACTGCGGAGCAAACGATGGCGGTTTCCGGTAATCGGATCTCAAACGGCCACTGAAGTCTGCGGAAATGAATCCACGGAAACGAAACAACTGGCAATCTCCCTACCCTTATGGGCTCTAACGGTGCGGCGCGGACTAGGGCAGGCATCGGGGGGGGGCGCAAGGGTTATTTTGCAGGAGAGGGAAAATCCGAAACAAATCCGAAGGAATGGAAACAGAAAAGCGGAAGGAGGCCCGCCTCTTTTCTTTGCTACTTTCACGCCTGTGGATTTTGTTTCGGATTTCGTGCTTCGGCTTTCGGATTTTCAATTCGTGCTTCCCATCCTCCGCGCGCGGCCTTTAGAAAACCACGCACCACCACATGTCTGAACCCACTGTCGCAGTCCTCGGCGCTTCGCAAGACCGGCGCAAATACGGGAACAAGGCGGTGCGTGCGTATCGCGAATGCGGGCTGGTGGTGCTGCCGGTGAATCCGCGGGAGGCAACCATCGAGGGACTGGCGGCGTATCCGAGTCTCGAAGCGATCGACGGGCTGCTCGACTATGTGAGCGTGTATCTGCCGCCAGCGGTGGGCATCAGACTGCTCCCGGCCATCGCCGCGAAACAGCCGCGCGAAGTGTGGCTGAATCCCGGCTCCGAGAGCGACGAACTGCTCGACGCGGCGGCGGATTTGCACCTGCGCACCATCGTCGCCTGCTCCATCGTGGCGCTCGGGCGCAGTCCGGGCGAGTTTCCCGACGCCTGACCTTTTTCCAAAATAGTGAATTCTATCGCCTCGTTTCTCTCCTCCTCCATCGGTCGAAAATGGATCGTCGCCCTGACGGGGCTGGCCCTGTTCGGCTTTGTCGTCGGACACCTCGTGGGCAATCTGCAAATCTTCCTCGGGCCGGAGCCGCTGAACCGCTACGGAGCCTTCTTGCAAGGGCTCGGCGAACTGCTGTGGGCCATCCGTCTCGCGCTTCTCGTGATGCTGATCCTGCACGTCTTTTACACCATCCAGCTCCGTCTGGAAAACCGCCGCGCCCGCCCCACCGGTTACGCGGTGACCCAGCGCCGCGCGGCCACATTCCCCGCCCGGATGATGGCGCTGAGCGGGCTCACGGTGCTGTGCTTCATCATCTTTCATCTGCTGCATTTCACAGCGCAGAAAATCGACCCAACCTTTCTGCACATGCACGACACCCTGGGGCGGCATGATGTTTACGGAATGATGGTGAAGGGCTTTCAAAACAAGGCGGCGTCGGCTTTCTACATCCTCGGCGTGGGCCTGCTGGCCATGCACCTGAACCACGGCATCGGCAGCCTTTTCCAAACCCTCGGGCTCAACAGCGCGAAACTGCGCCCGCTGTGGGAAAAAGGCGGCGCGGCCTTCGCGTGGCTCATCTTTCTCGGCTACGCCTCCATCCCTGTCGCCGTCCTAACCGGAGTTGTGAAATAATGAGTGTCGTTCTTGATTCCAAAATCCCCGCCGGGCCGCTTGCGCAGAAATGGGAGGCGCACAAGTTCAACTCGAAGCTCATCAATCCCGCGAACCGGCGGAAGTACGAGATCATCGTGGTCGGCAGCGGGCTCGCGGGCGCGAGCGCGGCGGCTTCGCTCGGCGAGATGGGCTACAAAGTGAAGTGCTTTTGCTACCAGGATTCGCCGCGACGCGCGCACTCGATTGCCGCGCAAGGCGGGATCAATGCGGCGAAGAATTACCAGAATGACGGCGACTCGGTGCAGCGGCTTTTCTACGACACGATCAAGGGCGGGGACTTCCGCTCGCGCGAGGCGAATGTGTACCGGCTCGCGGAAGTGAGTGCGGCGATCATTGATCAATGCGTGGCGCAGGGCGTGCCGTTCGCGCGCGAGTACGGCGGGCTGCTGGCAAATCGCTCGTTCGGCGGCGCGCAGGTGTCGCGGACATTTTACGCCCGCGGTCAGACCGGGCAGCAGCTTTTGCTCGGCGCGTACTCCGCGCTCAATCGGCAGATCGCGGAGAAGACCGTGGAGATGTTTCCCCGCACCGAAATGCTCGACGTGGTGCTCGTGGACGGGCACGCGAAAGGCATCGTCGTCCGCGACATGGTCACCGGCGCGATCACCTCGCACGCCGCCGACGCCGTGCTGCTCTGCACCGGCGGCTACGGGAACGTCTTCTACCTCTCGACCAACGCCAAAGGCTGCAACGTCACCGCATCCTGGCGCGCCTACAAGCGCGGCGCGCTCTTTGCCAATCCCTGCTACACGCAAATCCACCCGACGTGCATCCCCGTGGCCGGCGAATACCAGTCGAAGCTCACGCTCATGTCCGAATCGCTCCGCAACGACGGGCGCGTCTGGGTGCCCAAAAAGAAAGGCGACAACCGCAAGCCGCACGAAATTCCCGAGGCCGAGCGCGACTACTATCTCGAGCGCAAGTACCCCAGCTTCGGCAACCTCGCCCCGCGCGACATTTCCTCCCGCTCCGCGAAAGAAGCGTGCGACGACGGCCGGGGTGTCGGCCCCGGCGGGCTCGGCGTGTATCTGGATTTCGCGGACTCCATCAAACGCCTCAGCGAGGCCACCGTCCGCGAGCGCTACGGCAATCTTTTCGACATGTATCACCAGATCACCGGTGAGAACGCCTACCAGCAGCCCATGCGCATTTACCCCGCCGTGCATTACACGATGGGCGGCCTGTGGGTGGACTATGATTTGATGTCCAACATCCCCGGCCTCTTCGTGCTCGGCGAAGCCAACTTCTCCGACCACGGCGCAAACCGCCTCGGTGCCAGCGCGCTCATGCAGGGCTTGGCCGACGGCTACTTCGTGCTCCCCTACACCATCGGCAACTACCTCGCCCCGCAGATCGGCAAACGGCCCACAACCGACCGCGAAGAGTTCAAGAAAACCGAAGCCGAAGTCCGCGCCCGCACCAGCCGCCTGCTCGGCATCAAAGGCAAGCGCACCGTCGATCACTTTCACCGCGAACTCGGCCGCATCATGTGGGACTACTGCGGCATGGCCCGCACCGAGCGCAGCCTCCAGCGCGCGCTCGCGCAAATCCCGCCGCTGCGCGAGGAGTTTTGGAAAAACGTCAACGTCCCCGGCGAAGGCGAAGCGCTCAACGTGTCGCTCGAAAAAGCCGGCCGCGTCGCCGACTTCCTCGAGTTCGGCGAACTCCTCTGCCTCGACGCCTTCGAGCGCCGCGAAAGCTGCGGCGGCCATTTCCGCGAGGAATATCA
>JANXWQ010000445.1 GCA_025351065.1 Chthoniobacter sp.
CCCTCGCAGTTCGAGGCGCTGGAAGTGCCCGTCTATTACCTCCGCGTGGAGATCGGAATCCTCACCGGCCACGAAAGCTGGGACAGCCTCGTGGGCCGCATCTGCAACCCACAGGCTCCGCGCACCGCGCAGCGTTTCTTCGCGTAGCTACGCGAGGATGCCCTTCACGATCTGCCCCTCGTTCGTCGGCCCGATGAGCCGCTGGTTGAGCCCCTGGTAGCGATACGAAAAGCGGTACGGATCGAATCCCATGAGATGCAAAATCGTCGCCTGCAAATCGCGGACGGTCACTTTGTCCTGGGTGATGTGGTAGCCGAAATCGTCCGTCGCGCCGAAGACGATGCCGGGCTTCACGCCGCCGCCGGCCATCCAGATGGAAAAGGCGTGCGGGTGATGATCGCGCCCGAGAAAGGTCGATCCGCCGCGCGCCTCGTTCATCGGCGTGCGGCCAAACTCACCGCCCCAGACGACCAGCGTGGAGTCGAGCAGACCGCGCTGTTTCAAATCCTGCACCAGCGCCGCCGCGGCCTGATCCGTCTGGCGGCATTTGTTGGACAGGCCGGTGATCAGGTCATCGCCCGATCCCGTGCCGTGAACGTCCCAGCCCCAGTCGTAGAGCTGCACAAAACGCACACCCTTTTCCACAAGCCGCCGCGCGAGCAGGCAGTTGTTTGCAAACGACGCCTCGCCCGGTTTCGCGCCGTACATCGTGCGGATCGCCTCGGGTTCCTTCGCGATGTCCATGACCTCCGGCACCGCGAGCTGCATGCGATACGCCAGCTCGTACTGCTGGATGCGCGTGAGCGTCTCGGGATCGCCGAAGGTCTGCGCCTCCGCCTCGTTCAGCGTCTTCAGCGCATCGAGCGAGCGGCGGCGCGACTCGCGGCTCATGCCCGCGGGGTTGTTGGCAAAAAGGATCGGCTCGCCCGCGGCGCGGCATTGCACGCCCTGATACACGCTCGGCAGAAAGCCCGAGCCCCACAGCGACTTGCCGCCCGTCGGGTCGGTGCCGCCGCTGAGCATGACCACGAAGCCCGGCAAATCCTGATTCTCCGAACCCAGCCCGTAGGTCAGCCACGAGCCCATCGAAGCCGCGCCGCTGCGCATGTTGCCGGTGTAGAGGAAAAGCTCGGCGGGCGCGTGGTTGAACTGGTCCGTGTTCATCGAGCGGATCAGCGCCACGTCATCGGTGATGCTCGCGAAGCCCGGCAGCAGCTCGCTGACCCACGCGCCGCTCTGCCCATGCTGGGCGAATTTGTACGGCGACCCCAGCAGCTTGGGCTTGCCCTTGATGAAGGCGAAAGTTTGCCCCTTCATCAGCTCGTCCGGGCAGTCCTCCATGTGGTGTTTCACGAGTTCCGGCTTCCAGTCAAAGAGGTCGTGCTGCGACGGCGCACCGCTCATCGCGAGATAGATCACCGCCTTTACCTTGCTCGGCAAAGGCGCGGCTTTCGGCGCGAGCGGATTTTGCGCATCGGCCGCGAAGCCTTTGCCCATCAGGCTTTGCAGGGCGATGGCCCCGAGGGAAAACTTGCCGCTGGCGGCGAGAAATTCGCGCCGGGATTGCGCGCGGGCGTGGATGAGGCGGAGGTTCATTGGCGGGTGGGGTGTGAAAAACAAACTGTCATCCTGAGCGAAGTCGAAGGACCTCTAACTTTTCCACGGGCGGAGGCGGTGGGCCGATGCGCGCAGCTTCTCCCGCCGCCTCCGCCCACGGGATGCGAGAGTTCCTTCGACTTCGTTCCGGTCGCAAAGCCTCCCGGAACTCCGCTCAGGATGACAGTTGCTGGATGCACCGTTTCCATGATTCAGCTTTTGGTCAAAACGGCATCGAGGTTGAGGAGGACATTTGCCACCACCGTCCACGCGGCCAATTCGGCGGCGTCGGTGTTCGCGGGCAGCGGACCGAGCGGCTGCGTGGCCAACTTGCCCGCGGCATCGGCATCGGCGCGGAAGGTCGCGAGTTCGCTTTCGTACAAAGCGGCGAGCGCTTTCACCTGCGCATCGTCCGGCGGGCGCGCGGTGCAAAGCTGCAGCGCAAATTTCAGCCGCGCCGCCGTGTCCGCGCCGCCCTCGCGCACGATGCGGCGGGCGAGCGACTGCGCGCACTCGACGAAGACGGGGTCGTTCATCGTCACGAACGCCTGGAGCGGCGTGTTCGTCGGCAAACGCCGGACGGTGCAGGCTTCGCGGCTGGGTGCGTCGAAGGTGGTCATGCTCGGATACGGCATCGTGCGCCGCCAGAAGGTGTAGAGCCCGCGGCGGTAGCGGTCTTCGCCTTGCGAGGTCGGATACGCGTTCTGCCCGCCGTTGAACGCCACATTCCACAGCCCCGCCGGCTGCGGCGGATACACGCTCGGCCCGCCCATTTTCGGCGACAGCAGCCCGCTCAGCGCGAGCGCCTGATCGCGCACTGCCTCGGCATCCAGCCGTCGCCGCGGTGCGTGCGCGAGCAGCCGGTTGCGCGCGTCTTTCTCGATCATCTCCGGCGTGACGCGCGACGATTGGCGGTAGGTCGCGCTCGTGACCATCAACTTGAGCAGCGCCTTCATATCCCACCCGAGGCCGATCTGCGCAGCATCGCCGGACTTCGGTGATTGGAACGCCACCGCCAGCCAGTCGAGCAATTCAGGATGACTCGGCAGCGAGCCCTGCGTGCCGAAATCCTCTTCGCTCTCGACGATGCCGGTGCCGAAAAGCTGCGACCAAAAGCGGTTCACCGCCACGCGCGCGGTCAGCGGGTTCTCGGGGTTCACGATCCAGCGCGCGGCGGTGAGC
>JANXWQ010000447.1 GCA_025351065.1 Chthoniobacter sp.
TGACGCAGGGCATCGTCAGCGGACGCGACCGCCGCGCGTCGGAGGACAGCGGGGTCGAGTTTTTGCAGACGGACGCGGCCGTGAACGAGGGCAACTCCGGCGGGCCGCTGCTGAACCTGCGCGGCGAAATCATCGGCATCAACAGCCGCATCTTTTCCCGCACGCAGCAGACGGCGTGGCTGGGCATCAGCTTTGCCGTGCCGGCCAACGTCGCCCGCCGCGCGTTGGAGAGCGTGTTGAAAACCGGGCGCATCGTGCGCGGCTACCTCGGCGTGAGCACGGAAAGCGTCACGCCCGAGATGGCGCACGCGCTGGCCCTGCCCGACGCCAGCGGCACGTTCGTGCGCACCGTCCTGCCCGGCTCGCCGGCGGAAAAGGCCGGCGTGCAGCCGGGCGATGTCATCCGCCGTTTCAATGGACGCGCCGTCACCGACGGCTTCGCCCTACGCGAGCGCCTCGCCGAAACCGACCTCCGCACGCAGGTCACGCTCGGCATCATCCGCGCCGGCCGCGAGCAGACGCTCGCCGCGGAAATCGTGGAAGCGCCTGCGCCGCCGAGGTAGGGCGGTTTTATTTTTAACGCAGAGGCGCAGAGAACGAAGAGATGGTGGATCGCAAAATTTCGTCTCACCAAACGGCGGCTTAAATCATCGGCCTCTGCGTTCTCCGCGCCTCCGCGTCTCTGCGTTAAAAAATCACTTCCCAAATTTCACTGACGGCAGGTGCGTCTCCGGCACCAGGCGCGCGATGAAATCCTGGATGAACGCGTCCGTCTCGGCCTCGGTGCGGCCGTTGCGTTTCATGTCCTTGGTGATCGTGGCGGCGACGGTGAAGTAAGCCCAGCGCTGGTTGTAGCCGTGGAGCAGCCGGTCGGTGATGTCCGTGCGCGTGCGCGTGAGATGCGACGCGGTGGAATCGGTGCAGCCGGTGAACCAGTAGTAGTTGAGGTTCGTCCAGGGGAACTGCTTTTTGTCGGTGGTCTCCACGAGTTTCACGACCTTCAGCCGCGTGGTGGCGAGCACGCCGCGGCCCGGCACGTCGATCTTCACGACCGGCGATTCCGCCAGCGACCAGCCCTGCGCCACGAGGCAGCGCTCGGGGCGGTGGATGCTCGTGTCCATGTCGTGCCCGGCGAGCACGATGGTCGCCTGCAATTCGTCGCCGCGCCCGTTCGTGTAGTTCTTGCGCGCAAACTCCGTCTCCTTGCCGAGGATGGAAATTTCGCGGTCGGTGATGGGCGCGTCCGTGCCCGTCCACTCGCCCAGCGTCTCGGGCAGGGCGAGCTTCACGCCCACGGGCTGTTCCTGGAATTGCTTGGGCAGCAAAAAGACCGCGCTCATCGCGAGCAGCACCGCGAGCAGGACGGCGAGGCGGCTAGTAGTCATAGGAAACGGGGCCGCCGGATTTCTTGACGCCGCTCGGCGCTTCGGGCTTGGCGGCAGCGGCGGTGATTTTGCGCCAGTCGAGGTTCAGCAGTTTGGCGAAGCCGACCATCGCGCCCACGGCCACGGGGAAAAAGACGAAGCCCGACCAGTCGTGGTAAAGGGTGCCCGCAAAGTGTTCGTTGATGAATTTCGCCACCACCACCACGCTGAAGACGCGCCCGATATTGCCGATGAGCGCGAAGACAATCGAGCTGCCGAAGATGACCCACTGCTTCCACGCCGCGCGCTGGGTGAAGTGAACGTAGAGCGCGCTGAGCGTAATCATGGCCATGAGCGAGCGGATGCCGCTGCACCCCTCGGCGATGTCGAAATTGAACGTCCCATCCAGCGCGCGGATGCCCGTGCCATCGGTCGCGACCTGCACGCCGATGAGCGAGGACAGCATTTTCACCGACGACGAGACGAACAACTGCAAGCTCACCGTGCCCTGCACGAAGCCGCCGACCGGCACCATGAAAAGCATGAACAGGCACGGGAAGACGAAGACGCGCGCCGTGGCGCGTCCCCACAAAAACCGCACGCCGCCATAGGTGAGCAGCGGCAGGGCGAAAATGGCGATGCGCGGCTGGAGCGTGCGCGCGGCGAGGAGAAAGGTGAGCACGCCCGCGGCCACCCACACGAGGCCGGCGTTCGACGGCGCTTTGCGCGCGCGTCGGATTTCGTCGCGGTGATGCCAGATAAGCCAGGCCACTATGGGCAGGATGAACCACGAATGCTCCTGGTTGTTCTCCGAATTCCACGCCTCCGAAGCCCAATGCATGGCCGAGCGCGACCCCGTGCGAAACGCCGCGAAGAAACCGAGAAAATAGACTACCGCGCTGATGCAACCCGCGAGCAGCGCGGCAGCGGCGGGCCGGGCCGCACACCATTTTCCGAAACGGGCAAGCGCCTCGCCGGGTTCGAGCGGCGGGACGGGTAGGGGCGGAGTTTCCGGCATGGGCCGCGGAATGTATTGATGCCCGCGCGGTTTGCAAACCTCCGCGCCTTGCCACTGCCGGACGCGCTCTCTACTTTCCCGCCCGCTTTGTCCCTCGAAACTCCACCGCCCGCCGCCATCCGCCGCTTCAACGTCCTCGGCGTCGCGCTTAGCGCCATGAATCTGCGCATCGCCACCGACGCCGTGCTCGCCGCCCTGCGCGCGCGGCGCAAAGGCTACGTGTGCGTGACCGGCGTGCATGGCGTGACCGAGGCGCAGAGCGACCCCGCGTTCCGCCGCATCCTGAACGCCGCCTTCCTCAACACCACCGACGGCATGCCGCTCGTCTGGCTAGGCCGCCGCGCCGTGGGCTCCTACGTGGATCGCGTTTATGGGCCGGACCTAATGCTCGAAATTTTCGCAGCCACGCAAGCCACCACCTTCCGCCATTTTTTCTACGGCGGAGCGCCGGGCGTGGCGGAGGAGTTGCAGGCGCAGCTCACCGCGCGCTTCCCCGGCGTGAGCATTTGCGGCACCGGCTGCCCGCCCTTTCGCCCGCTCGACGCCGCCGAGCAGGCCACGCTCATCGCGCTGGTGCGGGCGAAAAAACCGGACGTCATCTGGGTCGGGCTCAGCACGCCGAAGCAGGAGCGTTTCATGGCCGAGTACCTGCCGCGGCTCGACACCACGCTGATGTTCGGTGTCGGCGCGGCGTTTGACTTCCACGCGGGGCGCGTGCGCCAGGCGCCGCGCTGGATTCAGCGCAGCGGCTTCGAGTGGCTCTACCGCATGGCCTGCGAGCCGCGGCGGCTGGCCCGGCGCTATTTGGTGAACAATCCGCTCTTCCTCTGGCGCATCGCCGGCCAGCTCCTCGGGCTGCGGAAATATCCCCTTGAAGAATCCCCCGCCCCATAGAAAGTGCCCGCTCTTTTCACCCAACCCCCAACCCAAAATCTCATGCCAAAAATTCTCGTCTGCGGTGCCGGTGGCTTCATCGGCGGACACCTCATCGCCGACCTCCGCCGCCAGGGCCACACCGACCTGCGCGCGGTGGACAAAAAGCCTTTCGCCGAGTGGTACCAGCGTTTCGACGACGTGGAAAATTTTCACCTCAACCTCGAACTCCTGCCCGACTGCGAGCAGGCGGTGCAAGGCGCGGATGTCGTCTATAACCTCGCCGCCGACATGGGCGGCATGGGTTTCATCGAACTGAACAAGGCGCTCTGCATGATCACCGTGCTGATCAATACGCACCTGCTCCTCGCGGCGAAAAAATCCGGCGTGCAGCGTTTCTTTTACGCCTCCAGCGCGTGCGTCTATAACGCCGACAAACAGCGCGACCCGAATCACACCGCACTCGTCGAGGCCGACGCCTATCCCGCGATGCCCGAGGATGGCTACGGGTGGGAGAAACTTTTCAGCGAGCGGATGTGCCGGCATTTCCGCGAGGACTTCGGCGTCCAAACCCGCGTGGCCCGCTACCACAACGTCTATGGCCCAAACGGCACCTACGACGGCGGCCGCGAAAAGGCGCCCGCCGCAGTCTGCCGCAAGGTCATCGCCGCGAAGCTCAGCGGGAAAAAGGAAATCGAAATCTGGGGCGACGGGCACCAGACGCGCAGCTTCATGTATATCGACGACTGCCTGCACGGCACGCAGCTGCTGCTGAATAGCGACTTCCTCGAACCCATCAACATCGGCAGCAGCGAAATTGTCTCGATCAACCAGCTCGTGGACTTGGTCGAAGACATCGCCGGCATCAAGCTCCAGCGCAGTTACAACCTCGGCGCACCCAAAGGCGTGAACGGCCGCAACTCCGACAACACCCTCATCCAAAAAGTCTTCGGCTGGGAGCCTAGCACCAAGCTGCGCGCCGGTTTGGAAATCACCTATCGCTGGATCCACGACGAAATCGTCCGGGAAAAAGCGGCGGGCGGAACTTCGGTGGTGAACCGTTCGTAAGGGCTGACTGAAAAAGCACGGCGATCAGTCTGCGGTGCGTTCAGCGTGACGCTGCGAGCCGGAAAATCAGCGCGCTCTAAAACTCCAGCCGCACGCTGCCGCTGCCTTTTTCGATGTGGCCGATGACGCGGCCTTTCGTGACCTTCACCGCTTTCTGCCAGTCGGATTCGGCGACTATCACGGCCATGCCGATGCCCATGATGAAGACCTGATACATATCGGTGCGGTCGATTTTTCCGCCGTAGCGGATGTGCTGGAAAATGGCGGGCACTTTCCACGCGTGGGTGTCGATGACGGCGTCGGTGGTCTTCGGCAGGACGCGGGGCAGATTGTCGAGCAGGCCGCCGCCGGTGATGTGCGCGAGTCCTTTGACCATGCCGGCGGGCAGCGTCGCGAGGAGCGGCTGGTAGTTTTTGTGTACGCGGAGCAGTTCGTCGCCAAGCGTTTTGGCGACGCCGGGAAGCTTGCTGGAAAGTTTGAGGCCCATTTGCTCGAAGAGGACTTTGCGCGCGAGCGAGTAGCCGTTGGTGTGCAGGCCATTCGAGGCGAGGCCGAGGATGACGTCGCCCTTTTTGATGCGCGAACCGTCGAGCGCTTTTTTGCGATCGACCACGCCGACGATAGTGCCGGCGAGATCGTATTCGCCGCGCTGGTACATGCCGGGCATCTGCGCGGTCTCGCCGCCGATGAGCGCGCAACCACCTTCCTTGCAGGCTTTGGCGAAGCCTTTGATAAGCTGCGTGAAGACGGCGGGCTCCAGCCGCTCGCCGCCGATGTAGTCGAGGAAAAAGAGCGGGCGCGCGCCGACGACGGCGATGTCATTGATGCAGTGGTTGACGAGGCACTGGCCGACGGTGTCGTGCCGGTTTGCGGCGAAGGCGAGCTTCAGCTTCGTGCCCACGCCATCGACGCTGGAGACGAGCACGGGGTCTTTCATGCCTTTGAAATTCGCGCGAAAGAGTCCGCCGAAGCCGCCGATTTTTCCGAGCACCTCGGGGCCGTGCGTGCCTTTCACGAGGGCGTGGATGCCGCTCTTCACGCGGTTGCCGAGATCAACGTCCACGCCGGCGGCAGCGTAGGCCTTTTTGGATTTCTGATTTGCTGACATTGCGCGGTTAAAAAACTTTGTCGAAAAGCTCGGGGTGTTCGTCGGCGACGATGAGGTCTTTGCCGCGGCGGCGCTCCATGATGAACTTGTCCACCTTCGGATCGACCGGCACCGGGTAGTCGCCGTTGAAGCAAGCGAGGCAGAAGTTTTTCTCGTCCTGCCCGGTCG
>JANXWQ010000498.1 GCA_025351065.1 Chthoniobacter sp.
GAACTTCACCTGGTCGCTCGGGCTGAACACGCAGCTCACGGCGAAGGAGCGGCATGGCGTGCTCTATTTCATCGAGCAGGGGCTGATGCCGAAGACGGGCAAACGCTTCGAGTGGGAGACGGCGCGGGCGGCTGGGAATCCTTTGTCCGCCTTGTTTCAGGACTACGACTGGGCGGACGAGGTGCTGCACGCGCGCGTGGGGCGCGACTGGTACGTGTCGCAGTTTGAGAGTCCGAAGGAGGCCATCGAGTGGGGCGACCGCGCGTGGTCAAAGGTGCTCGTCGGCTGGCGGCAGTGGCGCGATGAAGGGCTGACCGCGCACCGCAACTGGTGGCCCGACGTGTATCTCGACTGGTGCCGCGCGCAGGCCATCACGCCGGATGAGAAGGTGCTCGCCTTTGCCACGAGCTATGAGACACAGCGCGCGGATTTGAAGACGCTCGCGGGCTCCGCGTAAATGGGGAAAGCGCCGCTATTTTTCGTCGCACACCGCCTGGAGATACTCGCGGTATTCGTTTTTCGGCAGCGCAGCGATGGCGGCCTGGAGGCCGGCGCGGTCGATGAAGCCTTGGTTGATGGCGATCTCCTCGAGGTTCGCGATCATCAGACCCTGGCGGTTTTGGATGGCGGCGATGTAGTTGCTGGCTTCGAGCAGGCTGGCTTGCGTGCCGGTGTCGAGCCAGGCCATGCCGCGGCCGAGGACGCGCACGTTGAGTTTGCCGCGCGCGAGATACTCGCGGTTTACGTCGGTGATTTCGAGCTCGCCGCGCGGGCTGGGTTTGAGGTCGCGCGCGATTTGCACGATGTCGCGGTCATAGACGTAGAGGCCGGGCACGGCGAAATGGCTCTTCGGTTTCGCGGGCTTTTCCTCGAGGCTGAGCGCTTTGCCGTCGGGGCCGAATTCGACGACGCCGTAGCGCTCGGGGTCGCGCACCTGGTAGCCGAAGACGCAGGCGCCACCTGCCGTTTCCACCACGCGCAGGGCGTCGCGGAAGAAGTCGAGTTTTCCGTAGAAGATATTGTCGCCGAGGATGAGCGTGACGCCGTCCGAGCCGATGAATTTTTCGCCGATCAAAAACGCCTGGGCGATGCCCGCGGGCTTGTCCTGCGCGGCGTATTCGAAGCGCAGGCCGAGGTGCGCGCCGTCGCCGAAAAGGCCGCGGAACTGCGGCAGATCCTTGGGCGTGGAAATGATCAGCACTTCGCGAATCCCGCCGAGCATGAGCGTGGCGAGCGGGTAGTAGATCATCGGCTTGTCATAGACGGGCAGCAGTTGCTTGCACGCGATGCGGGTGAGCGGATGCAGGCGGGTGCCGGCGCCGCCGGCGAGGATGATGGCTTTGCGGTTCATGGTTCGATGGGTGCGAAAGATTTGGCGTAAACTTCGATGGCTTCGGTTTCAGATTTCACCTCGGCCACGCGGGCGTAGTGGATTTTCACGTAGTCATAGACCGGTGCGGCCCAGTGGGAAAAGCGCGACGCCGCGCCGCCGTTGATGGCGCGGTTGTCGATGACGATGACGGCGGGCTTTTTGTCCTCGAAATCGCGGATGGTCTGCGCGGCCCAGCCGGGCTCGTGCGTGGCGTTATCGACATAGACGTTGAGGACGTAGGTGCGCCGGTTGGTCATGAGGTTGTAGCCGGGCATGTAAGGGTAGCAGACGAGGAAATCGTCGGCGCGCGCGTGGGCGAGCACGGCGTCGCGGACGGTGGTGAGCGAAGCGGCTTCCTTTTTCGAGGCGCGAATGGCGACGCCGTTTTCGGCGGCAAATTTCGTCTTCCGTCCCGTGCGCGCGGCGGCGGTGCCGGCGGAGGGATGCTGGAAAGCGTAAAGCGCAAAAACGGCGAGATGCGCGAGCAGCCCGAGCGCCAATGCGGTGGTGATGAAGATGCGCGGGCGGCGGCACGTCTTTGACCGGCACAGCACCATGCAACCGGCCATGGCGAGGATGTAGCCGGGCATGAACTCGGACAGGTGCGGGCGGTCGGGGCGGAAGAAAAAGAACTGCGGAAACGTGCTCAGCGAGCCGCCGATGAGGAGCAGCCATTTCACGGAGTGCTCATCGAGTTTGAAGTCGCCGCGCCGCACGCGCCGCGCGCAACCGAAGACGCCGCCGAGGAAGAAAATGCCGAAGCCGGCAAGCGGCGCGTAGGTGAGAAAGGCGAGGAGGCGATCCCAGCGGTCGCCTGGCAGACCGGCGTTGGTGCGCGGATGCCAGATGCCCGAGAGCGGGTGGCGGCGCAGCGTGGAGCGGTCGATGACGGGCGCGGGCGACGCGGTTTGCGCGGGCGCAATTTCCGCGGCGACGGCGGGCGTGGGCGCGGGGTTTTCCGACGCGCCGATTTGATCGCTCAAGCCGCCGCGCAGGCCGTGGAGCCAGGCGGGGACTTGCTCCACGAACATCGACTCAACGCCGAGCGAGCGCAGATAAAGGTACGGCGGCACCTGCACCGCGCCGACCACGGCGGCGAGCAGCGCCGCGCCGAGGAGCAGGTGCGTGGCGCGCGGCGCGAGCGCGAGCCTTTGGTCGAGCAGCACGAGGAGCAGCAGGAGCGCCCAGATGACGGCGAAGAAAATCGCAATCTCCACGCGCACCAGCAGCGTCAGCCCGAGCACCGCGCCGCCGAGTGCGACGGCGGCAAACCATTTGCGCCGCGCGGCGAAATCGACGGACAGCAGGTGGAGCAGGCAGGCGGTGTTCGCGACCGCGGCGAG